>DAOWIC010000235.1 GCA_030641085.1 Calditrichota bacterium | reverse complement strand
GTGGCTCAGGCGGTGGCTGATGGTTTTATCGATGGTATACTCGTCGGCGACAGCAAAGAGGTCAGGCTACTGGCCGAGGAAAAGCAGATTGACATCGGTCGGCTTGAGCTGATCGACGTTCCGAATGTCGCCGAGGCTGCCCGCCACGCTGTTCGCCTGGCATCCGAGAAGAAAGCGGATGCGATCATGAAAGGTTTCCTGCCGACCTCGGCGCTTCTGAAAGTAGTTCTCGACCCGGAGTTCGGCCTGCGCGGTAAGAACACTCTGTCCCATTGTGCCGTGCTGGATATTCCCGGCTATCACAAATTGCTTAATCTTACCGATGGCGGCATGGTCGTCAAGCCGGACCAGCAGCAGAAGTTTCAGATTCTGGAGAACGCGGTCATGGTCGGTCGGGCGCTCGGCTTGTCACCGGTTCGAATAGCGGTTTCGGCCGCCTATGACAAGCCGTCGGAGCGCGTGCCCCACACTCTTTCCGATATGGATTTCATTATCCCGCGGGCGCTGGAGCGTCTGCAGGATATCGCGATCCAGGGGCCGCTCACCTTCGATCTGGCCACCTCGCAGGCAGCGGTAGATTACCAGCACAGCCGTGGCCCGGTGGTCGGCAACGCCGACATCTATCTGGTCGATTCAATCGAAGAGTGCAATCTTGTCAGCAAGTCGCTGATCCAGTTTGCGAAGGCGATCTTTGCCGGGGTGATCGTTGGCGCGAAAGTGCCGGTCTCGCTCGTCTCCCGTACCGACACGGTGACAAACAAAAAAGCATCGCTGGCCCTGTCCTGCCTTCTGGCTGATTACTGTTACACTCATAGTATCTGGGGAAAGGGGTAGACGGTTATGGCCGAAAGTCAGCAGTTCGATATTCCCGAGATACACTCCTTTGAACAGATATATGATACCGCCAGAAAACTTACCGCCGGAAACAAACCTCGTGCGGCGCTGGTGGTTCCGTCCGATGTGACCATGCTCAAGGCGTTCAGTCAGGCGATTGAAGCGGGGTTTATCGATCCAACCCTGATAGGCGATGAGGAGCTGGCCCGAAAGAAAGCGGCCGAACATAAGATCAACCTCGATAAGATCAAGTTTATCGATATCAGGGAGCCGGATATTTCCGTCGCTACCGCCGCACGTATGGCCTCGCTGGACGAGATCGACCTGATTATCAAGGGTCGGATACCCACGGTCGGATTTCTGCAGATTATCTTTGAAAAGGACGTCTCCTTTCGACGGCAGGGGAAGATTATCTCGCACGTGGCAGTGATCAAGCCGGACCTTTACGATAAGTTGCTCTTTCTGACCGATGCCGGTGTAAATGAAGAGCCGGACTTGAAATGCAAGCTGGCCCTGATTGACAACCTGGTTAACTTCGCTCGGTCGATTGGTGTTACCATGCCGCGCGTGGCTATATTGGCCGCAGTCGAGGTGGTCTATCCGCAGATGCCGGTGACGATGGATGCGGCGATAATCTCCAAGATGGCCGAACGCAAGCAGATAAGAGGGGCCTATGTCGATGGACCGCTTTCGTTTGACGTGGCAGTTGATATGTTTGCGGCTCACTCGAAAGGGGTGAAAACTTCGCCGGTGGCTGGACAGGCCGACGCGTTGCTGGCTCCCAATATCGAAACCGCCAATGGAATCTACGAGGCGATGTCGCTCTATGGCAACGCCCGCCTGGGAGGTATCCTGTACGGTGGGGTGGTGCCGGTAGCCCTGGCATCGCGCTCCGATTCGGTCTCCAACCGCCTGAATTCCATAGTCCTGGGCGTTTTGGCAGCCAACAAGTAACTTCGGGTCGCTACCTCAAGCCGCTTCGGGTTGCTCGTTTTCAACCTGATTTCCATCGGCCGACAGATTCCGCCCACCGGGGCGAAGATAGTCCGCATCGATTTTGATCGAGAGCCGCATTCTTTGCTTGACTATCTGATTTAACTCGATTATTATCAGCCAATTACGGCGATGAGCAAAGGAGTGGTAATTGATTTACGGTGTGATTTTGGCCGGGGGTAGAGGGGAACGGTTTTGGCCGCTGTCCCGCGCCCGCAGGCCCAAACAGTTTCTCCGTTTGACATCTGATAAGATGATGCTCGAGGAGACTATTGATCGCATCCTGCCGCTGGTTCCATACGAGCACGTGCGCATTGTCACCGGCGAATCGACTGCCGGCTTGGCGCGGGAGAACATGCCCGATATCTCCGAGGAGAATATCCTCTCGGAACCGTGCGGGCGAAACACCTGCCTGGCCATCGGACTGGCCGCGGCGCATCTGATTAAAGAAGACGATGAGGCGGTGCTGCTGGTCCTGTCGGCCGATCACCTGATTAAGCCGGCCGAGAAATTGCGCGAGATGCTTGCCGCCGGAGCCGCTGTCGCAGCCAAAGAAGACTTCCTGATCACGATCGGAATAGTCCCGACTCGCCCCGAGACAGCGTATGGATATATCAAGATGGGCGAGACCAGCCGCAAAGAAGGTAATTACATTCTGTACGATGTCGCCGCTTTTGCCGAAAAGCCAAAGGCCGCCGTCGCGCACGAGTACTACTACAGCCACGATTATCTGTGGAACAGCGGTATGTTTATCTGGTCGGCGAAGTCGATTCTCAGCGCGATCAGCAAATGTCAACCGTTGCTGGGCAAGCTGCTTGGCGAATATTCACAGCACATCGGAACCGAGCGGGAAGACGAGGCTCGCAACGAGCTTTATGAAAAGGCTATCTCGATCTCGATTGACTTCGCGGTCCTGGAACATGCCGATAATGTCCTCACTATCAAGGGCAATATCATCTGGGACGACATCGGCGGCTGGCAGGCGCTGGCGCGTTACAAAGAGGTCAATTCGGATAATAACGTAATCGTCGGCAATGCGCTGGCGATGGAGTCATACGAGACAACGATTTACAACAACACCGACGATATCGTCACCTGTCTCGGCGTGTCGGATTTGGTGGTTGTGCGAACCGATGACATCACTCTGGTTGTTCATAAGACCATGGCCGATGATGTGAAAAAAATTCTGGCCAGGCTGGAAGAGGATGACGAGACAAAAAAATATCTATAAGCTCTGCTTTGCGGCGATGATGCTGTTGTTTATCGCCTGCCGTGGTGGTGGCGAGGTGGCTCAGGAGATTCCCGAGAAGCCGACAGAAACAACTGTCGACGAGCGCGGTTATGATCCGTTGGAGCTACCGGGCGATAAGGAAATCGTGCCGCTGACTCACCCGCGTTCGGGCGATATCACCGGTCGCACGGCGTTGGTTGAGACCGCGCCGTCGGTTGCCGACAGCGGCGCCGGGGTAATCGCAAACGTGCCTGAAGCGGCTGATACCCTCAACAGCCAGGCGTATCGAATCCAGATTTTCGCTGGCAAGTTGTACGGTGAGGCGAGGCACGAGTTGGCAATTGCCGAAGAGATTTTTGACCGGCCCGTGTTTGTCGATTACGAAGTGCCGTATTTTAAGGTTCGGGTCGGCAATTTCGCCGAGCGCGAGCAGGCCGAGGAATACCAGCAGCGTGCCCGCGCCGCCGGGTACACCAATGCCTGGGTGGTGATGGTGAACATCGCGGTAAAGGAAACGGCGCCGCTGTACGAGGAAGGCTTGTCGCTTGAGGCGGACAGCCTTTATCAGGTCGAGGAGCCGCTGGAGGAGAATGACTGAGCCGCGGATTCTGCCGCTCGATACCGCGGCACCGGACAAAGCGATAATAGCTCAGGCGACGGCGGTACTTGAGGCCGGTGGGCTGGTTGTTGCTCCGACCGAAACGCGTTACGGGCTGCTGGCGAGGGCCGATAGCGGGGAATCCCTTGGAAAATTGTATGATCTTAAGGGCCGCCCCGTGAATCTTCCGACCGCTTTATTTGTCAAATCAATAGAAGATTTGGCGCAGTTTGGTCGGATGAGCCCGATTGCGCGCCGCCTGGCCGAACGGTTTCTGCCGGGTCCGATGACGCTGGTGCTCAATGCGGTTCGCGATCTGGGCGCACCGCTGGTGGTGAATGATAAGATCGGGCTGCGGGTTTCTCCCGCCCCGGTTATTAATATGTTGATCGAAAAGGCCGACTTCGCGGTTACCGCTACCTCGGCCAACCCGTCCGGCGGTGGAGAGTTTCAGACGGTGGCCGAAATAGCCGACGCATTTGGCGAACGTGTGGAGTTGTATCTCGATGGCGGGCGGTTGAGCGGACCGGTCTCGACCGTTATCGACGTAACGGGTGAATCACCGGTAGTTCTGCGCGAGGGTGCCGTTGACCGGGCCGAAATAGGAGCGATACTGAAAAATCAGTTGATATGAGCAGCAAGTTTGTCATCATGTTCGTTTGTACCGGCAACACCTGCCGGTCGCCCATGGCCGAAGGAGCGCTGAGGCATCTTCTTCAAATGAAACGGCCGGGCAAGTTCGAGGTGGTCTCGAGCGGAACAGCAGCGGCGGTCGGTTTCCCTGCTACGCTTTACGCGATTGAGGCGGCCAAAGTCTGGGATGTCGATATCTCCGGCCATAAATCACAGCCGCTTACACCCGCCTTGATTGACAGAGTCGACCTGATCCTGGGTATGACACCCGGTCATGTCCGCGAGACGATGCATTTACGTCGCGACGTCCGCAACAAGACCTTTTTGTTTAAGAATTTCCCCGAGAACAGCCCGGACGGTGAAGGAGTCGCCGACCCGATTGGCCAGTCGCTCGAAGAATACAACCGAACTTTTCTGGAAATTGGCGAGTACTTGGGTCAGTTTCTGGACGAGATTGTAAAAAGAATTGATGAGAAGACTAATGCTAACTGAGACAAAACTACATCGATTTGGACTTGTCCTTTTATTTATAATCGGAGTTTCGCCTTTCCTTTATTTTGCCACCGTTGAGATCGGCATAGCACAGGCGGCTCAGGAGGATACGGTCAGCACCGAGGCAATGGTCGATTCGTTTGATCGTTATGTGGAGAATGTCGCTTTCGGTGTGGGCGAAAAACTGTCTTTTGACATAAATTACGGGTTTATCAATGCCGGCACGGCCACTATGGAAGTGATTCGGCTTATCGAATACGAGAGCCGACCCTGTTACCAGATCGTCACCCGGGCGCAGTCGAACAATTTCTTCTCGACCTTTTACACAGTCGACGACCGGGTAGAGTCGATCATCGACGCCATGGGTGTCTTCTCGTGGCGATTCGAAAAGAACCTGCGTGAGGGCGGCTACCGTGCCGACCGGATGTACACTATCGACCAGCGTCGCCATCTGGCGGTCTATAACAAGGACACCATTGAGGTGGCGCCTTTTGTGCATGATGTCCTGTCGGCTCTTTATTATGTTCGCACGCAATCGCTGGAGGTCGGTAAGCCGATCTATGTCGAAAACTATACCGACGGCAAGGTCTACTCACTGGAAGTCCGGGTGGTGGAGAAGGAGACGATCACTGTCGATGCCGGTACCTTTGACTGCATCGTGGTCGAACCGCTGCTGCAGTCGGTAGGTGTTTTCAAGCATGAAGGCAAACTGACCGTCTGGCTGACCGATGACCGCTTGAAAATGCCGGTACTGATGAAATCCAAGGTCCTGGTAGGATCTATCTCGGCTGAATTGACTGACTTCGAACTTGGTGATATCGAAGTATTCTAATATGCCTCGAAGAAAGAGTAATCTGAAACCGGTGGACCTGAACCAGGTCGAGCGCTACGCCTACAAGCGACGCTCCAACCGGACCGAAATCAAGGCGCTGGGTCGTCCCTTCGACGACGTCTCGGCGGACGGTTTTCTCAAATCGCTGCCGAAATTTCTCAGGTCGGCCGATCTCAACGAATTGATCGGACTGATCATCAAGGCGCGCAAAGCGGGCAAACCGTTTCACCTGCTTCTGGGCGCGCATGTTATCAAAGTTGGGCTGGCCCCGGTGTTGATCGACCTGATGGAGCGCCGGATTGTGACCGGCCTGTCGTTTAACGGCGCCGGATTGATTCACGATCTCGAACTGGCCTTCTGGGGCGGGACATCCGAGGATGTCCAGGCCGGGCTGTCCGACGGCAGTTTCGGTATGGTTCGTGAGACAGGTGAGCAGTACGCTGCCATCTGCGAAGTGGCCGAGAAGGAATCGATCGGCCTGGGCGAGGCCGGTGGTCTATTTATCAATCGCGAAAAAGCGAAGTACCGCAAGGTGTCGCTCTTTGCCGCCGCTCAACGGCTGAGCCTGCCGGTCACGGTGCACCTCGGGATCGGAACCGACACGATCAGCCAGCAGCCCACATTCGACGCCGCCCGGGCCGGGACCGCCTCGCACTATGATTTTCGGCTGCTGGCGCGCATCTGTGCCGATATAAACCGTGGCGGAGTGGTTGCGAATATCGGGTCAGCAGTTATATTACCGGAAGTTTTCTTGAAAGCGCTCACGGTGGCGCGCAACATTTACAAAGGCCGGAACCGCCTGACAACGGCGAATTTTGATATGATTTCGCATTACCGACCGATAGTGAACGTCGTCAACCGCCCGACTTTTGAGGCGGGGAAGGGGTTCAATTTTATCGGACATCACGAGATCATGATCCCGTTGCTGGCGTGGGGGCTGAAAAGCAAGTTTGATGCGTAAATCCAACTGGAGACGAAAATGGCCAAATTAGTTGAATGCGTTCCGAATTTTTCAGAAGGACGTCGCCCTGAAGTTATTGACGCTATCTGTGAAGCTATTACATCGGTTGATGGAGTTGTGCTGCTTGACAAGGAGATGGATTCCGACCACAATCGCGCGGTTGTTACTTTTGTATCGCACCCGAACGACGCGGTCGAGGCCGCCTTTCGCGGTTATCAGAAAGCGGCCGAGCTTATCGATATGACCACGCACTCGGGCGAACATCCACGCATGGGCGCCTGCGATGTCTGCCCGTTCATCCCGCTTTCGGACCTGAGCATCGAGGATGCGATCGAGCTGGCCAACAAGCTGGGCAAGCGGGTCGGCGAGGAGCTTCAAATTCCGGTCTTTCTGTATGAAGACGCCGCCTCCACGCCCAAGCGGAAAAACCTGGCCAAAGTGCGCCAGGGTGAATATGAGGGGATGACCAAGGCGATCGGCACCGATAAGACGCGCAAGCCTGACTATGGTCCGGAGAAAATGAATCTTAAATCGGGCGCGACCGCAATCGGCGTACGCTTTCCACTGGTAGCGTTTAACGTCTACCTTGGCACCAACAAGAAATGGATCGCCGACAAGGTCGCCGATGCTGTCCGCAGCCTGCGTGGCGGTTATCGTTTTGTCAAGGCGCTCGGCTTTGAAATCAAAGAGCGCGATCAGGTGCAGATTTCGATGAATCTGGTCAATTATACCAAAACGCCGATCTTTCGCGTCTTTGAAACGATCAAGTCGGAGGCGGCTCGTTACGGCGTGAATGTAACATCGTCCGAGATTATCGGGCTGGTGCCGAACGAAGCTATCCTCGATGTCGCTGATTTTTACCTGCGCCTTGAGAACTTCTCCAAAGAGCAGGTGTTAGAGGAGAAGCTGAAGGACGCCGCTACCTCGGCAGGCGCGAAGGGCGAGAGCTTTTACGATAAGGTAGCCTCGTCGTCGCCCGCTCCGGGCGGTGGTTCGGTGGCGGCCTCGGCTGGCGCTCTGTCGGTGGCGTTGTCGGCGATGGTCTGCCGTCTGAGTGTCGGCAAAAAGCAGTATGCGGCTGTAAAAGGTGAACTGTCCGATATCAGGGACAAGTGTGATGTCTGGAAGGACGAACTGATCCAGCTTATCGATACCGACGAGCAGGCGTTCAACAAGGTGATGGAGGCGTTCAAACTGCCCAAAAGCAGCGACGAAGAAGTGGCGGCTCGGGACGAAGCCGTGGAAAATGCCAACAAGGAAGCGGCCACGGTGCCTCTGACGGTCATGAAAAAGGCGCTCGAGGCGTTGCGGTTGATCGAAACGGTAGCGAAAAAAGGTAACGAAAACTCGATCACCGATGCCGGCGTGGCGGGCCTGATGGGTCTGGCGGCGGTTGAAGGGGCCGGTTACAATGTTAAAATCAATCTGACCGGGCTGAACGACAAGAGCTTTGTCGAGAAGATGAAAAAAGAAGCTGATGATATTATCGATGAGGGCCGGGCGATTGCCTCGAGAATTAAAGAGACAGTCGAAAGCAAGCTGTAAATGAGGCGATACGTCGACCTGCACATGCATACCCGCCTATCCGACGGTCTCAGCACTCCGCGGGAACTGTTGGAGCTAGTCAGAAGTAAAAACATTGACGCCTTTGCGGTAACGGATCACGATTCCCTGGACGGCTTTCGGGCTGTCCGGGAACTTCTAAAGGAGAACGATCCGGAACTGATCCCGGGACTGGAACTGTCGGTTTCACAGGGTGCCGGCGATGTTCATCTTCTGGCCTACCTGGTTGATCCGGATGATGAACAACTTAACCGGGCGATTGATGCGTTTCAGAAACGTCGAACCGAGCGCGGGCGTTTGATGGTCGACAAGCTTAAATCGATGGGGATTGATATCAGCTACGAGGATGTAGAGCGGGAGGCCGGTCACGGGGCGGTGGGAAGGCCCCATGTCGCCGAAGCGATGTATCGCAACGGCAGTATCGCGACTTACGAGGTCGCCTTTGCGAAGTATATCGGCAATGACGGTCCGGCTTTCGTGCCCAAAGTGAATTTTGCGCCCCAGGAGGCGATTGAACTGGTGCATAGCGCCGGTGGGCTGGTCGTACTGGCTCACCCGGGGATTGAAAACGCCCACGAGAAAATAGAGGCGCTGGTCGAAATGGGGCTGGACGGAATTGAGATATACCATCCTTCACACAAGCAGTCTCAAACCGACCGCTTCCGCCAATTGGCGACCGACCGCGGCCTGCTCGTCACCGGCGGGTCCGACTTCCACGGCCGCAACGATAGAACGACCATGATCGGGTCGCAAAAAGTGCCCTACAGGTGTCTGGAACAGTTGAAGGAAAAGGCAAAGAGGAAATGAGGCAGACGTGAAAAAACTTCTGTTGGCCCTGACGGTCATGCTTTTTTGGGGAGAGGCAATCGCAGACAATGCGACCGGATTCTCAATAGAAAGACAGAGAGAGATTATTGAAGACTATATGCTGGTGACCGGGCAGATCTCGCCGCAGGCTCTGGCCGCCCAGCGCGGGGAAGATGTCGACGAGCAGCCGATTATTAAGTGCGGCATGCCGGCGGTGGCCGATTTTGTCCTCAACCACGACAAAATCGATCCCGGCCTGCTCAAATCGACCGGCGTTCAATTGCAATCGCGTCCGTCTCACCTCGATCAAACTCTGGACAGCCCCGAAGGTTATTTTCAGATTCACTACACGGTGTCCGGTAACGACGCGGTATATCAGCCGACGGTGGATGATAACTCTAATGGCGTGCCGGATTATGTGGATGCCATCGCCGGTTTCCTCGATTCGGTCTACACCCACGAGGTCGTCAATCTCGGATATCCTGCTCCTCCCACGGACGGGTTTTATCCGTCCGGCGGATCGGACGCTTACGATATTTACTTAGAGAACCTGGGCACCGGTTATTACGGCGTGACCTATCTCGATTCGACTCAGATTGACGGCCCCGGCTCGCTCAGGGGGACTTCGTTTATCATTCTCAACAGCGATTACACGCAGATCGGAGCATATGAAGATGCGCCCCTGCTGGCGGCGGCGGTGACCTGCGCCCACGAGTTTTTCCATGCCGTGCAGTTTGGTATCGACTTCACCGAGGGCGAGCCGGATAGCGATGGCTTTACAATCAGGCGGCACTGGATGGAAATGTCGGCGGTCTGGATGGAAGAAGAGATATTCGACAACGTCAACGATTACTATGGCTACCTGCCCTACTTTTTTGACTCCGCTGCGGCATCGCTGCAGCAGTTCCGACCGACCGGCGATTTTCACCCATACGGGGCGGCTGTCTACCCGATCTATCTGGACGAGCGATTCGGAGCGGACGTAATCCGCGATATATGGTTGCGATGTGGCGGCAGCGAGGGGTATGGTCCCGACTTCCTGGAGGCGGCCGGGATTATCATCGATTCGGTCAGCGGCGGCACCGAAACTTTCGGGACATCCTTCGCCGAGTTTGCCCTGTGGAACTATTTTACCGGCCCCCGAGCCGGCGTGGCGCCAGCCGGGATCGGATATTCGGAGCGTCTATTTTATCCGGCGGCGTACAGCGATGATTCGGATGATGGTCAGATAGTCGTTCATCGATCTTATCCGATCTTTATAACCGACGACGCCAACCAGCGTAACCCGCATCACAACGGCACATTCTATACCCGTTTTGAAGAACTGCGTACGATTCAGCGCGATACCAGCTACTGGGACTGCGACACCGGTACTTTCCCGAATTGTCTTGATTCCACCGAGGTGACCGATACCACCCTCGGGTATGAAATTATGCATATCGATTCGGTCTTTACGGTCGCCCTCGCGTTGGATAATTCGTTCACCGAAGATTGGGGGATCACGGTGATCTATGAGCAGGAGGACAACGGGATTTTGGTGGATCGTTTCAGTGTTCCCACTGGGTCGATCGGGCTGGACTTCTACAATGTTCAGGAGTACCGGTCAATCGCAATGGCTTTTACACCCGCCTCCACCAATTGGGAATGGTATGATCCGACCGCTTCATACGATTACTTTGTGGCCTACCTGATACCCGAAAACGGATTGGTCGACTCCTCGCTGATCGATCTTCCGGCGGCGGTTTTCGCGCCCTATCCCAATCCGGCGGAACTGGCCACTATGGACGACCAGATAATCACTTTCAAGTTTCAGATCCCGACCGATTCCTCCAGCCTGCCGCTGTACGGAGAGGAATGGTCCGGCGCCCCGCCCTATCTCGTGGTCGATGTTTTCAACGTCGCCGGCGAACGCATCTGCACTCTCGACGAGTTTTCCACCGAGGGGGCCTACAACAACTATCGCGAGGGCGAGTACAAGATCGAATGGGATGTCAAGAATTCGTCCGGCAGCAATGTCGCGTCCGGAGTCTACGTAGCGTACGGCCGTCTTTATACTGATCCCAAGAAAGGGACTCTCCTGGCGGAAAAGATGGCCAAAGTTGCGGTTATTCGATGAGCCCGCGGCTGATCACCAGGATTGGCCTTTTCGCCGCACTGATATACGTTCTCTCATGGGGAACGGCGACAATTCCGAACGTTAATCTGGTATTTTTCATAGTCTTTTCGGCCGGGTTTATGTGGGGCGCGGTTCCGGGTATGATCGTGGGCGCTCTCGGGATGGGTCTCTGGAGCGCGTTCAACCCGTATGGTCCGGCGATGGCGCCGATTATGGTCGCGCAGATGGTGGGCGCGGCCCTCAGCGGTGTTGTCGGCGCGGTTTTCAGACGGCAGAACTGGCATAATCGTGACGGCTGGTTGCTGGTATTCTTTCCGGCCGCATGCGGTCTCGGCTGCACGCTGCTTTATTACCTTCCGGTAAACACTGTCGATGCCTGGGTCTTTCAGCCGTTCTGGCCGAGGTTTGTAGCCGGTGGCTTGTGGTCGCTGATTTCAGTCGGCAGCAACCTGTTGATTTTCCCGTTGCTCTTTCGAGCGGCGCGGCCTTTATATATTAGAGAAAAGGCTTTCTCATAATGAAGATACTCGGCGTAACAGCCATACTCATTTTGCTGCTGGCGTCTATCGGCTTGGCCGAGGACGAAGATACCACCTTCGTGCCGCCGCCGGTTGATACCGCCATAGTACCGCCACCGGTGGAGGACACGCTTACCGACGCTCAGAAAGCGATGGCGAGTTTTGAGGAGCGGCGCAAGCTCTTCCAGAAGGAAATGGAAAAGGAGCCGCGCTTCGATCTGTGGTCGTTCTATGACAGCATAATGAATTGGTTCACCTCCGAGCGTTTCAACCAGCGCGCCCAGTTGGAGCGGTCCTGGTTTCATGACGCTGGCGACTATTTCCGCTTTGATCCGTCGTACTTCATTATCGACCGGCAATCGACACCGTTGCGAAAAACCGTGCAGCCGTTCGGCCTCACCGGCGATCGGCTGAGTTTTGTCATCAATGGCATGCCTATCGACCCGTTTGAGCACGTGATCGAACCGGACGGCATGGTTGATCTGAATGATATACCCACCGCCCCCAACCACGATATCTATCTCATGCCCGGTCCGATCGGCCAGTTGTTCGGCGGCGAGCAAGCGGTGGCGACTCTGGTGACTCGCGGTCAGGAACTGGTGACAACTACCGCTGAGAGCGCTATTCTGGTCGATAAAGGTTCATTTGCGTACAATCATGTCCGGGGGCAGTATGCCAAGAACTTCACGAGCGGCCGCGAGATCGATTTGTCTATCGGCTACCGCAACGCCGAGGGTGATCTGTTCGCGCATCAGGAGGATGCTTACCATTACACCGGCCGGGTCTACGTACCCGTCGGCGATAATCGCGGCGTGCGGGCGTGGGGATGGTTATATGATCGGGAGGGTTCGTTCCCGGTACGTCCGGCCACCGGAGCCGCAACTCCCCAGCGGAGCCGGGTTGATCGGAACGCCTCGGTCTCATATGAGTTCTTCAACGACAATAACAGCGTGCGTAACGAGGTCGGCTACGAAATGCTGCGGCAGGCCTCGGATATGGACCATCTGTTCATGGCGCGGTTCGCCTATACCGGCAAGAGCCTGTTTGCGGTGCGTGAATGGCTGGCCGGATCGACAATCATCAAGGCACGGCTTGACGGTGATTATCTCGAGTGCGAAACGGGGCCGGATAGCTTCGACCGCTACAGCGGTGGCGTCAATCTCAGCCTTGCCCGCAACGGTCCCGGATGGCGCTTCGCCGTGACCGGCGGAGCCAAATACGACGAGGATTTCAAATGGCTGCCCAACGGCACGGCGGCTCTCTTTCGGGAAAGCGACCGCGGCCTGGCGATGCTCTCAGTCGGATACACCGAGCGCGCTCCGACGATGCACGAGTTGAATATGCCTTACCAGCAAACGACGATCTACGCCGAGGGTACGGACAACTACGCCGATCAGGGAAACCCGAATCTCGGTTCGGAAAAACAGTTGACCGGAAACCTGATGCTTGAGTACGGCAGTTTAGATAACAGTACCAACCTGTCAATCACCGGCGGGCGTATCACCGACGGTATCGATTGGCAGGTAAGAGAACTCGGTAACGCCCTCGGCGAGTGGAAGCTTTTCATGCCGATCAACGGCGACATAGATTTCGCCGACTTTCGCCTGCTGAACAAACTGCGCCTGAAGGATTTCCTCCGGCTTAACGCGGGTGGAGCGTACCATTACCTTGATTACGAAAACTACGAAGACAAGCCGTACCAGCCGGAATATCAACTCTTTTCCGGATTGGAGCTACACCTCTACTGGCCCCAGAAGTTGATGGATCTGTTCGCCTACGGCGAAGTAGTCTACGCCGGGGCGTACGACGGTTATGACACCACCGGGCTCGGCGAGCAGGTGATCGCCAATGTTAAGTTCTCGTTTCGCCTGAAGGATTTCCGGTTTCATTTCGTGATCCAGAATGTCTTGTCCACGACCTACGAGCCGTACGAAGATTACATAATCCCCGGTCGCTACAATTACTACGGCTTCACCTGGGACTTCCTCGACTGACCGGCGCGCCGTGTTTTTTCAGAAAATATACATCTTTGCCTCATCGGGGCCGTCCTTGACATAGCGGCCGCTAATGCTTTAATTGGGATCAATCATGAAAGAGATTAAGCTGTCACGCGAAGCCGCCTATCAGATGGTCGAGGGGAAGATAGGCGTCAATAACCTCCTCAAGCATATCCTCGCGGTCGAGGCGGGCATGCGCCGTCTGGCCGAACACTTTGGCGAGGATGTCGAATATTGGGGCCTGACCGGACTTCTCCATGACCTCGATTATCACGATACAAAAGATGATG
>DAOWIC010000264.1 GCA_030641085.1 Calditrichota bacterium | reverse complement strand
CAGCGCCGGGGAGTAGGTGCCGGTGGTGCGGCGGAGGATCTCGATCTCTTCATCGTGCTTCGGGTAGTCGATCTTGATCATGAACATGAACCGGTCGAGCTGCGCCTCGGGAAGAGAGTAGGTGCCTTCCTGCTCGATCGGGTTCTGCGTCGCCATGACCAGAAATGGCGGGTCGAGTTTGAACGTTTCCTCGCCGATAGTCACCTGCCGCTCCTGCATCGCTTCAAGCAGGGCCGACTGAACTTTGGCGGGAGCGCGGTTGATTTCATCCGCGAGGATGATGTTGGCGAAGATCGGTCCCTTCTTGACCGAGAATTGAGCCGACTGCGGGTTGTAGATCATGGTGCCGATCAGGTCGGCCGGAAGCAGATCGGGTGTGAACTGCAACCGCTGAAACTTCGCCTCAAGCGCGTCGGAAAGTGTCTTCACCGAGAGCGTCTTGGCCAGTCCGGGGACACCCTCGATCAGGATGTGCCCGTCGGCCAGCAGACCCATCAGCAGGCGGTCGATCAGGTATTTCTGCCCGACAATCACCTCGCTGATCTGTCCGGTCAGGCGCTCGACAAACGAGGACTCCTTTTCCACGCGGGACTGAATCTGTTGAATATCGGTATCCATTTAGCCTCCAGAATTATCGTTCAAATCAGATATTTTCAAAAAAGTGTCTTACTTCGGCTTCAAGCCTGATAGTGTCGCCGGGCCCGGCGGCAATCGGACCATATTTGTCTTTCTGCGCCTTTATCAGCCAGCCCGCGAGCTTCTCCGCCCGGCTTTCGCTCAAGCCACAGGCAACAAGGGCAGGCGTGAATTCCTCATCGTTTTTTGTCGACAGATCGACATTGTATTTCGCTGCCAGCCAGTCGTTCAGGATTCGGTACAGGCCGGTCTGAAATTTCTTCAAATCTGCGCCCGCGTCTAGTTTCAGTCTGTCCAATTCTACGAGAAATCGCTGTTCATGCGACAACTCCGGTTCCGGTGCTCGACGGAGACGGCGCCTGACGATAATCACTGCGGCGTTGACGGCGGCGATTATAACGACCGCCAGGACAACCCATTGCCACGAAATGCCTCCATCGTCCACTTCGGCCGCACGTGGCGGCTCGATACTGAGGGTCATCGCCTCGGTAACAAGCTCGCCCGGAAGGCTGTCCGGCCAGGTGATATAACTGATTGTGACCGGATGAATCTGCGCCAGACCAGAGGTCACCGGCACCAGCGTATAGGTATATTTCCTGGTTGTAATCTCGCGGCCGCCGACCACCTGGCTCTTGATCGATGAATTGAACCCGCGCGGTTTCAGGCGTTCGATATCGGGATTGAGGGACCCCTTGAAAAGATAGGCGCTCTGCGGGCCATCCCACTGGACCGTTATTTCAAAGATAGCGCTGTCGGTATAGGCGAGACTGGAACGGTCGAGCGATTGCGAAACCGAGATGCCGTCGGCTTGCGCCAACGCTATCGGAACGAGCAGGAAAATCAGCAGTGGTAATAGTGTTCGAGCTTTTTTAGCAATCATAGTTCATTCGATGTCCTTGCGGCCGGATCGTTCAAAAAATGTTCTCCGGATGAGATCGCTGTGCCCCGGCCCTCAGGTCATTTTATACTTCGCATTGAAGAAAACGTTTCAGTAAATTTTTCAGGCCAGCGCCAGAGCTACAACCCCCAGCGCCATACCGACTTTTAACCACATCGAACCGAACCTGAGCATGCCCGAGCTGGGATTTCCCCACAAAAATATCAAAAAGGCGAGCAGAGGCAAATCAATAATGTAGACCGTGATTATTTTATACACCGGCCCGAACCAGCCCATAAAGATCGGCAGCAGAGTAAAAAGCACCAGCAGAAAGAAGATAATCAGCGACAATAGCAGGCTCCGCTGAACACCGATAAGCTGTGGCACGGTTGTCACGCCCGCCTGACGGTCGCCGTCGATATCCTGAATGTCTTTGATAATCTCGCGTACAAGGTGAAACAGGAAAGCGAAGATCGCCGCCACCAGCGGTCCCGGAATGACAAAAGCCAGATCGAGGTTGACCGCCATTCCGCCGGTGATAAAGGTCATTCCGGCCAGGAGAGCGATTATCAGATTTCCGATCACCGGAATTTTCTTGGCCCGCAGGTTGTAAAATAACAAGAGCAGGCTTACCAGCAATGCCACCGCGCCAACTTCGAGGCTGACCATAAACGCCAGGGCAAGTCCGACAACATTGAGGACAATCGCCAGCGCCCGGGCATAACGGGGGGTGAGGGTACCCTTGACCAACACGCGCCCGGGGTTATTGATCCGGTCGATTTCTATATCCATCAGATCGTTGACAACATTGCCGGCGGCGCAGACAAAAAACGCGGCCCAGGCGGCCATGATCGGCGCGTAGTATTCCGGCGTAAACCAGGTCAGGCGCGCTCCGACGCCAACACCCACCATCGTCAACAGGCAGTTGACAACCCGGATAAGTCGCAAAGTCTCAATGAATTTCAGCACGAAGAAAGGATAGATAGCAAAGCAGGAGGCGTCAACTTTTATATGTCGGATGAAAACTCGACCGACAGCCGCGGTTCATCATAGCTGATATCCGGATTCCAGCCGAGTGACAGCTTGACCGACCGCCGCGCACCCTCGATAAACAGCCCGAAGCCGTAACCATAACGGTAAATCTCGTCGGTAACGACCCTATCGCCGGACTCGGCCGGGATTCGGTTGTTCAGGTAGGCGCCGTCGTAGAATCCGAAGAGGTAGCCGCCGTCAAAGCGCAGGCGCGGTTCGAGTGTGCCGTAGGCAGAGCGCAGCGCCGTAAACTGTTCGTGTCGGAAACCACGCAACACAGGCGGTCCACCGATGTAATAAAGCTCCGATACCGGCGGGAGTGATTCGTTTGTCTCCAGCCCGACATAGGCCAGACCGATATGAGCAATTACTCTGCCGGCCAGCGGCTGGTTTAAGGCGATTGACAGTTCGTTGCGGGTCTCGTTGAAGGCGGTCTGCTCAGGGATTGCCGCCAGGCTGTCCTCGGAGTAGCGCCGATACGCGAAAGCGATTGTCCAATCAACGCTCCATCCGGAGCGCGGGCTTATCGGTCGGTCGATACTGCTCCGCCCAATCAGGAATGAGGCCGAGAAGCTCTGATACGACGGCAGTTCTCCCTCCGGTTCAACAGTTCGCCAGCCAAGGCGAAGGCCGGTGATGAAATTCGGCGTCGGGCGGGCCAGGTACTCTCCCTCGGCGGAAAACTCGTAGAATTCATCGCGGTAGTCGCGCGTAAACAGGCGCGCCTTTGCCTCCCCCGCACCAAATAAGAAGAGCGGCTGGCTGTATGCAATGTCGAGAATATTGCGACCCTTTTCCGGACGTTCGGATTCGAACGCTATCCGGCGTCCTTTGCCGAACAGGTTCTGAAAGCGAAACTTCAGGTCCCAGACCAGCGCGGCATCATCGCCCGGGATATATCCGCCGGCGCCCTCAAACAGGACCTGGCGCTTCTCGGTGAAGTTAAACACAACGTCGGCTTCGGTATGCCCCGGCCTCGGTCTCACCGTTACCGGTAGCGAGAGAGTAACAAACGGTATTGCCAGAGCCTGCTTCGTGGCCTCGTCGACGCGCTGCCAAGTAAGAGTGTCACCTGTCTCTAAAGAGATGTAGCGCCGGACCAGTTCCGGATCGGAGCGGCTCAGACCGGTGATCACGCTCCGGCCAACCGAGACACGAGGACCGGATGACACTCTCAAAACAACCGTCACCCGCCCGTGATCGCGACTGATCCGTTCGACCGCAGCGGTGGTGTAGATATGGCCCTGCTCACGCAGTTGATCAAGGCCGTCCTCTACCAGTCGTTCGAATGCCTCACGCTCAAACGGCACGTTGGCCGGCATGGTTATGCTGGTATCACCAATGAAGCTCACGGACTCGAGAATATACTTTTCGCCGGTCGCTATCTCAAAATCGGCGCCTTTGACTGCGATAACCGCATCGAGATACCCCCGGTCGACCAGATAGATCCTAACCGAATCGGCTGTCACGCTCGGTCGGGTCAGCATGCGCACTATTTCGGTCTTCTCGACCGGAGCCGATCCCTCAAAGCGCACCTCGCCATAGCAGAGATCAAACACGGACAAAGTCGCAAGCAGGATTGTCAGGGTTCTCAGGCGCATAATTAAAACCCCGCCACCAGTTCGCCCCGCCCGGTAATTCGCGCGGTGCGGTCATCGGAATGTCGGCCCGAAAGTGAGAAGTTGACTCGCATGCCGCCGCGGACACCGTAGCGCACCGACGCCGACCATATCGCCCCCTTCTCGCCCGAGCGATTGTCGGTGAGCAGATACGAGATGTTTGTACCGGTATTGTTGAAGCTCTGCGAATAGAATTCCAGCGACGACCTGAATTCGCCCTTCTTGATTATCTGAACGCGCGAAGCGGCAATGACAGCGTACTGATCCGAACGTTCGTCAAGGGCCGACTCGGCCCGCCGGAACGAGGTCTCCAGGGAGAGTTCGCCCGATGGGAACCGTCCACTCATCCCCAGCACGATCTTACCGCCATCGATATCGCCACCGCCGCTATAATAGTCGTCACGATCGTGGCTAAAGTACTCGACCTGCTGGCTCAAGAAGACCTCGCCAACAACCTGACGCAGGATCACGCTGCCTTTCAGGTCGTGCCGCTCGCGGTTCTCCCCGGCCACCTGACGGCTCTCGCGGTGGTCGTTGAGACTCAGGTTAACGATGTGCCCGCCCGGCAGAGGGAAAAGGCGAAGATCCGCATCGTAGCGCCGTGAATAGAAAAGGTAGGGTTGATCGCGGTCCGACAGAAACGGCACCACCCACCAGAACTGCCGCTCGCCCTCCTCGATCAATTCCTCCTGAATGTTCGAGTGCAACCTCAACACTGCCTTTGACCAGGATTTGTTGAAATGGAACGATTTTTCTCCCCGTCGTACCCGCGCCTGATCGGACAGGATCTCCTCCACCCGGATGAAATTGCCGTCGGGATCGGGTACAAACTCACCGTTTTCTTTTATATAATTGCCCTCCCCCGGTTCGACCTCGATATAGCTGATCCCGCGACTGTTGCGAGTCTCGTCGGAAATCGCGTATGTTGCGCCGAAATTCAGTTTGCGCGGCAGGCTGCTGTACTGCAGGTTGGCCCGGCTAAGAAAACTGGTCTCGTCAAAATCGACATCGTTCAGCCACTGATATGTCGCCAGCGCATCATAGCTGAACGGGCCGCGTTCGCGCGTTGATGAAACCGACAGACGATTGCGCTCCAGTCGCTGGCTCCAGTCCGTTACGAGCGAATCCTCGACATAGTATTCATAGCGCACCCGCTCCGAACGTCCGCCGACACCGGTTCTTATTCTGGAGTAGCGCGTTCCTCGGCTGATACCGGCGTAGTCGTTTTCCCGCCGATCATACTCATATTCGCCGGTCAGCGAAACCCCGCGATAGAACCGCCACGACATCCGGCTGTCCCAGACCACACCCTTACCATCACGCGAGCTGCCCAGACTGTCCAGGGTGGCATCGATCCTTTTGAAGCCGGTATTAAGCCTGAGTCGATCCGATGACCGTAGTTCGGCGTCGAACCCGCCGGTCCTCGAATCGAAGCTGCCTTTGTAATCGAGCATAGAATAGAATGGACTAATTGTCAGCCAGTCGGTCGGCGTGAATGAGCCATTCAACTCGTGAATCGCTTCATCGGTGGTCGCCGCATAATTCTGCGGCAGCAGATAAATGCGGTCAAAATCGGGACGATTGATTCTTTCCAGAAACCGAAACTCCGCCTCTCGGTTGCGAGTACCGGCGCTGATATAGCTCTCGCGGTCGTGCATCAACCATCGCTGTGAGGCGCGAATCGAGTAGTAGATACCGCCATTATCGCTATCATCAATATCGGACAAGAGATTGCGATCATACGTTGTCTGCTGAAACTGAAGGTCCAGCTCGCCCAGATCGCTGTCGCGCAGGGTGAGGGCGGCCCTGTATCGGTCGGTTCGTTCGGGTGCTTCGATCAATATGACCGGCAGGTAATCACCCTCGCTCGGACCGACATAACGAAAATTGTCGCCGCCGAGAAAAATATAATCGCCCTGATTCGTACCGAAGCGGGTAAAGGTGATCGTGTACTCACCGTTCGGCTGCCCGACATACTGGTAGACCGAATCGGGTAATGAATCGACCACAAGCAGATAGCTTCCGAGAGTATCGGCCATGACACCGGAGCGAACGGCGGTCTGTGTTTGATCGCCCGCGTTCTGAAGAAGATCAAGATCGGTCTGCGACAACTCCCCCGCCAGCGGCTGCTCCTTATCGTCACCGTCACGCGTCCATGAAAGATCCACCGTTATAGCTGAGTCGCCCACGACAAGGCCACCGCCGGTGGTGAACAGTTCACCCTTGAATTCTGTCGCCTGCGGTTCGTAATCAATCTCAACCCGGCTCCGGTTGTCGATCGGATGATTGACGTTGAATGTGATCCGTCCGGCGGGATAATCCATAGTATAGTCTTTGTTGGCCCCGCGCTCAAGCAGCAGGCCGTCGAGCCAGACACTCTCCGAACCGGGAACTACCGGCAGCGACCGGGCAGCATCGCCGATCTGGTACGGCCCCTGCATACCGTCGATGCCGTTAAAGCGCACCGTCTCGAAACGTCCCCGCGGTCGTGCGGCGGCACCGTTCAGATGCCAGCGCTCCTGCCTGAGGTCGAAGGCCGCGCCGGATATCCTCCGCCCGCCTGCCGCGACGCCAGTCGCCCGGCGATCAATCAGAATGTCGCCGATCTGTCCGGTGAAGTTCTTCGATGAGAGCTTGAGGTTGATCTTGTCCAGTTCGTTCAAACGGCTGTTCACCGTGCCGTAGGAGGGATCGACCCCGCGGTCGGATACCGCTCCGGTTATCTCGAGACCGGGTGTCAGGTGGCCCGAAATCTGCAGATCGAGTGACTGGTTGAAACTGGATGATCCGGCGCTTCGGGTGGTGAAGCGAAAGGTCTTGGCGCCGGAGATATCGACCTCGCCCGATGGCGCCCGGGTGCGGACCTGCGGCCCGATCAGGATCGGGTCGATCCGCTCGACGGTCGCCGGCGTTATCTCCTCAAGCGACCGACCGTAGCTGAGAGCGATCCAAGATGGCAGACGGTTGAATATTATCCGCAGCGTATCGCCGGGCCCGGCATTGAGGCGCGACAGATCGAACGAACTTCGGCGGCTGTTGAAGGAATAGTCCCGGTCGCGTTCAAGCAGGCGGCCGCCCAGATAGAGTGAGTCGGAACCGTCGAAGATGAACCGGGAGCCGATATAATAAGATTGCCCTATCTGATCGCCGACCAGCGTTATCTCTTCACGAGCGGATGATTCGGAAGCAATTGTGACAAGGAGAAGAAGAGCGCAGCAAACGAGCTTTCTGACTGGTCCGCCGATCATACTACTACCTATTGATCCGCGTAAAGCACACGGCAGAGCAGCAAACGGTTATTGTCCGTGTCCGATATCAGCAGCCGGTCATCGCCGAGTGCGAGGATATCCGACGGCCGGTTTAGCGGCAAATCGGTGCCGGGCAGGGTCGGACCCATCCGGTGCAGCAGGCGACCTTTATGGTCGAGCCAGAAGATCATCCCGCGCAAACCGTCCAGTACCCAGAAGCATTCATCCTCGACCGCAACCGACACCGGGTATTCAAACTCCGGGGAGCTGATCTCATCGATATAATTGCCGTAGTTGTCGTAGCGAACCAGTCGTGCGTTACCGGCATCACAGACCACAAAATTATCATCGCGATCTTTGGCGATCTTTTCGGGGCTGGCCAACTGCCCGCCGGAATAGCCGTAATCGCCGAGGATACGGTCAAACTGCCCGACATTGTTGTACACGACCACCCGGTTCTTCTCGCGATCGGCCACCCATGCTTCGCCGTACTCCGTAAGAGCAATCCCGGATGGATAGCCGAATTTCAGCGGGTCGTCGACGTCGTAAAACTCAAGCTCGTCGACGTAGTTCAGTTGCGAGTTGTAGCGTGCCACCCGGCGATTGTTTTCATCGGCCACCCACAGGTTAAGCCCGTTGTCAAAGGCTACAAACGTGGGGCGGTCGAACAGCCCCCCCTCACCGCCGTAACCGCCCACTTCACGGTCGGCGGACAGTTCTGGCGTGAAGCGCACCAGCCGGTTATTGCCGGCGTCGGCGACATAGATGTCACCCCTGAAATCGGTTGCCAGACCAAACGGCTGCCGGAGGCGGTTGCCCAGCACGCGACCGGATATCTCCTTCTCCACCAGCAGACCCACCGGCTGGCGTACTGTGCGCGCCGCCTCAGGTGCGATCCTTTTTTCAGGACCGCAGCCGCTCACCAGCAGCAGCACCAGCGTCAGTGATGTGCAGAGGAATGTTTTCATCTACCGCTATTAGAAGAGATTCGTGTACATAGTCACGTTGATCAGGCGATGATCGTTCAACGGATCCATGGCGATTTTGAAAAACGGCTTGTCGGCCCGCGAAAATTCGTCATCTATCCTTCGCTGCGAGCGCTTGGCGTCACGGGCAGCGTCGATGATGGAGATAACCCGATTGAATACGGCCGCCCCGAGCATGAAGTCGGCACGGCGAAACGCCTCTCGACTGCTATTCTTGATGTCGCGGTACGTGTCACGATCGGCGTTGGACTGCCAGTACCAGTGGTTCTCCGGCGTATCCGGCAAATACGGCCGGTCCGGATCACTCACCCGTCCGAGCGAGTTGTATTGATCGATATCATTGTAAAAACCGACCATGTCGAGAAACTCGTCATTTTTGCCCTCAAGCTGGGCGTCGGCATTCTCGGAGGCGAAGCGAATGAAATCGTCCTCTTTCCAGTTACCGTAGGTTCTATACGATATATACCCGACCCAGGTCAGGGCCTCGGCGATAAAAAAGATCTTCGCCTTTCCCTTATTACCGACATAGTACTCGCCCAGACCGGGCACCAACGCTGAAAACAGGACTGCTTTGGCAACCGACTTCTTGCCGCCGCCGGCAGAGGGCTTGCGTTCGTCCGCATCCTGTTCCTGCGCCTGCCCCGGATCGCTGAAATTATCAAAATCGTCTGTGCCGGCCAGATTGAGTTCAAACTGCGTCTGAATCGGCGTCTGCATCAGTTCCACGGCGCCAGCCACCGTGGCGTTGCCGAGGATGATGCCGGTTATCAGTGTTATTGTCTTCAAGGACTTCAGCATAGACAGACTCAGAACTGGTAGGTGAAAGTTATGAAAGGCGTATCTCTCTTAGTGTGATACGATTTCAGCTTGGCGTTTAGTTTAATGGATGAAAAGGACATATTGGTCGAGCGAATCTTATTGTTCTGGCTCTTGGTTACGAAATAGGCCTCAAAGGCGCTGAAGACCCGGTTGATCAGCGATACCGCCACCATACGAGTAGCCTGGTCATACTTGGTGTTGGCATCATCGCGCATCTGTTCGTAGGCGAGACGGTTGCTTGAGTAGGGCGTGCTGGCGGCGTCGACAATCCGCGGCGGGGTGTTGGTCGCGTCGAAATTCTCCAGTGCCCTGCCATCCAGCCGGGCGTCATCCCAGCCCCACCCAAACTGGTTATACTTGCCGGTCATCTCATAATACTGCTGCACCCGCGTGTCGGGCAGATGATGAGTCGCCTCGGTGGCCCAGTCTGGCAGGTCCTCATCATCGTCGACACCATAGGTCCACTGCAGGTACTGGGTGTAATCGTCCTCACTCCAGTGTTCCAGGTTGAACGCCTCGTAATCGTCGGTGAGATCGTCGCCCTCGCCGTGATAGTTAAGATAGAGCGCCCACGAGGCTATCTCGGCCCCGAGGAAGATAAACGGTTT
>DAOWIC010000065.1 GCA_030641085.1 Calditrichota bacterium | reverse complement strand
CATCTTGGGGATTCCTCACCCCCCCGGTACGCCTCTTTTCGTGCTCATCGGTCGGATATTCTCGATTCTCCCACTGGGGGAGGATATTGGCGTCCGGGTTAATTACATGTCGGTAATTTTTTCCGCCTTTACCGCCATGTTCAGCTATCTGCTTACCGTAAGGCTGGTTCGCTACTTCTTCACCAACGACGAGAATAGCGGCCTTAACCGTTATATCGCCTATATCGGCGGTATCACCGGGGCCTTTTTTGTGGCTTTCTCCCGCACCAACTGGGGCAACTCGGTCGAGGCCGAGGTCTACGGCCTGGCACTGGCGCTTTCGGTGATGATCGTCTGGCTGACCATAATCTACTTTGAGAAACGCGGAACGCTGGCGGCCTCAAAGATGATGGTGCTCGCCTTCTATCTGGCCCTGCTCGGGGTCGGGGTTCATATGACGGTTTTTCTGGTGGTACCGGTTTGCGCCATCTTATTTGTCCTCAACCGCGAGGCGACCACCCGGGACTGGTTGATGGTCTGCGGCTTTGTCTTTCTGGAGTTGCTGCTTATTATCGCCTTCGCCGACGGGCGCGGAAGTGTCGGGCTGTTTTATATCTTCTCGGCGGTGATGGCCGTCATTCTGGTGGTCATGCTTTATAAGAAAGTTAATTGGGCGGTACTGATCGCGATCGCCTCGGTCTGTCTGGTCATGGATTCCTTCTCTCTCTACCTGAAGGCGCTTCCGGTGACGCTAGTGGCGTTGATCCTTATCAGCTTGCTGGCCAAAGAGCGCGGCTGGCATTTCCAGTGGAAAACCGGACTGGCGATTTTGCTGATCGCCTTCATCGGTCTGTCCACCCATCTCTTTGTGCCGATTCGCTCGGAACTGAACCCGAGGATCGATGAAAACAATCCGTCGCGTGATTTCCGCACTTTCATCAATTTCCTCGACCGCAAGCAGTACGGTCAGATGTCGATGGTGGAGCGGATGTTCAACCGTCGCGGCACCTGGAGCAATCAGTTCGGACGCCATGCCCATATGGGTTTCTGGTCGTATTTCGAGGAGCAGTACTCAAACGGCGGTTGGAGCTTTATCCTGCCCTTTTTCGCACTCGGTCTGATCGGGCTTATCGTGGCTATCCGCAAGCGGCTTGAGATAGGTCTGCCCTTTTTCACCCTTTTCATGATATGCTCGGTAGGGCTGGTTTTGTATATGAATTTCGCCGACGGCATCAAATTCAATCTCCGTACCGGCGATGCCTACCTGGAAGTGCGCAACCGGGATTATTTCTTCACGCCCGCCTTTGTCTTTTTCGGGATAGCCATGGGCATGGGAGTGGCGGCGGTTATGCAGTACCTGCGCGAGTTCGTCGCCCGGTCCAACCCCAGTCGCCAGAAAATCGCGGTCTACGCTTCATCGATCCTGGTCTTGCTGCCGGCTGTTACGCTGGCGCATAATTATCACGCCAGCAATCGTTCCGGCAATAATATTCCGTACAATTACGCCGCCAATATCCTCGACAGTTGTGAGCCGAACGCAATCCTCTTCACCGCCGGCGATAATGACACTTTCCCGCTTTGGTGTATCCAGGAGGCGTACAACTACCGCATGGATGTAACCGTCGTCAACCTGTCGCTGGCTAATACCGACTGGTATATCGAGCAGATGAAAAACCGTCACGGCGTTCCCATCTCCCTGACCGACAGCCAGATTGTCTGGCACCCGCAGGAACTGGCCCCGGGGGTGGAGGTCAGCCGACCGTACAAGATGTTCCATGATCGGCCGCGTAAGCGCCGCACCTACCTGACCCCGACCCAATTAGACGGCCGGGTGGTCAAGGTACAGGATATGATGATGGATGAGATCGTGCTGGAGAACAAGTGGCAACGCCCGATCTTCTTCACCACTCCGCCCTATGCGGAATCACCGCTGAAACTGCGCGATCGGGCGACCAGTGTCGGGATGGTTTACAAACTCGAACAGAACCCGCCGGCGAACTTGATGGATGTCGACAAAGGGTACGACCTGTTTATGAATACCTACCGATTTGACGGCTATGAGAACTCGGCGGTCTATCGCAATGAAAACGCAACCGGTGTCTATCAGGGGCTGGGTGTCAGTGCCGCGCGGATATTCGATGCACTGCAAAAAGCGGGTGATTTCGAGCGCGCCGAGGCCCTCGCGCACCATATCATAGAGTCTTACCCCGAATACTGGCAGATGTATGTTCTGCTGGGGGATCATTACGACGCTCAGGGTGACAGTGCCACCGCCAGCGAGCTGATAACGCAGAGTCATGATACACTAACGGCTTTCTTCGAGTCCAACCCGGACAACCTGTACTACATGCAGGACCTTGGTCTGATGAAAGTCGAAATGGGTGAGCGGTTCCAGAATGCGGCCTTGATCGACGAAGGAATCAGCCTGATCTGGCGCGCCTTCAACCTCAATTCCAACAGCGGTCAATGTTTCCGCAAGCTGGTGACAGTCCTGTCGCGAAACGGTCGCTTTGAAGAGATCGGCACCGCCGCCCGCCAGTACGGGGATTACAAGATGAACATGTCCGACCCGTTCCTGCAGCAATTAATCGGTGTTGCCCAGGGGCGGGGGTCGACCGGTCCGTAAAGCCATAAAAAAACGCGGTTCTCATGAGAGAGCCGCGTTTTTCAATGCTGCAATCAATCAGTCCGAAAAACGATAACCGGTCCGGCGGCGATATTTGCCGTCGACCCGATCCATCATCTTCTCCTCCACGAACTCCCGGCGCACCAGACAGTAGTCGTCGTGGTGGCGGCTGATAATCCGATTTACCTCTTCCTCTTCATAAACCCTGTTCGGCTCAAACTGGGCCAGAATATATTCCAGAAGGTATTTGCGCTTGGTCCGCTTGACCGGCAATTGCTTGATCTGCTCGTCTTTGACATGATTGGCGATCACCTTCTGGCGCGGGGTCAGCAGGTTCTTATTGGAGTGCTTCTCTAGCCACTCATGTACCGCCGGTTCCGGAATCCGCCAGTCTTTGCCGACTTTGTAGGCCAGAATCTCGCCCGCCTGTACTTTGCGAGTTATCACCTGGACATTCATTTTTAGCTTTTCGGCCAGTTCGGTTGTGGTGAAAAACTCGGTATTTCTGATCAGTCCTTCTCTATAATCCACCGTGAATCTCCTTTCTTGATAGGCCCCCATATAGATGACATTTTATCGTATTGTCAAGTACTTTGCCGCATATTTAAGCATATACCCTAAATGTCATACCAGACAACAGGTTAGCGGGAGTAGATGTGGAGCAGTATATAAGTTCCGCCCTGGCTGCTGTTCTGTTCGCTTCGTTGCCGCTTTTTGTGGCCCTGTTGTCGATCTTCATGCTCAAAACCGAGCGACTTAAGTCGCTGGCGTGGATGGGGCTCGGTCTTTTATCCCGGAGTTTTGGGTACGGTGGTAGCGTTTGCCGGTTATTGCTGGCTGCTAGCGCGAATTCGGGCGGTGGCTCTGGCGTTGATCGCCTTTATTACCCCGATTGTCGCGATATTTGTAGGCGTTATTTTGGCCGACGAAAGTCTCTCGATGGCT
>DAOWIC010000201.1 GCA_030641085.1 Calditrichota bacterium | reverse complement strand
ATCGGTGAACTCGGTATTATTGCTGAGGAATCCCTTGGGACAGGGGCTCCCCGGTCGACCGTCAACAATCCGGCGCTTGCGGGCATCCTCACTGGCAGAGGTGCGCAGGTTCCAAAATGGAATACCAAGAGGAGAGTTACCGCTAAGGTAGACATCGTCATCAGAGGCTGCGGAAAGTTTCTCAAGATGGGTGTGGTCTACGTTAGTCACCTCAGGCACCAGTAAAAAAGGCGTGCCCCAGCCAGTTCCATCTACTTCGAAATACTTCAACAGAAAACCATCTTCAGCCGTCGTGCCGATACCGCCCTGTACGGTGATCCGAACATCAAGCGGCGTCGGTCGACAAGGACGACCGATCCCGGCCAGACCCTTGGTATAGTCGGCATGGAGTTTCTTGACAAGTTGTTGCCGGTTCTGCTTAAACTCTTCCATGATCGGTCCCAGCAGATGACCTTTGCTGGCGAAAGCATGACCACCGCAATTGAGACCGGATTCGATGCGGTATTCACTCACCCACAGGCCGCGCGTGGCCAGCATTTTGCCCTGAAGCAGCGCTGATCGATAGTCGCTGACCTTTATAATGATCTTCTTCTTTATGTCACCCTTGTCGTCGGCGAAGAAATCGTCGAACTTGGCCATGTATCCGAACAGGCGACGATTCATGCCGGCCGACAGGACGATGGACGAACGCAGTGTGCTCAGTGCGTACCCGCGCAGGGCCGACATCGCCACCGCCTCTTCCGGCGGAAGTTTCTCGCCATTGAGGTAACGGTCACCATCAACCTTGGTCATGATATTGACGTCGGCCATTCCCGGGACCGCCCGACACCGCAGATCAAGCTGCATCCTCAGTCGGCGCTCCGGATCGCGCATGAGCATCATCTCGCGGTAGGCGTTTTTCAATGGTGAATCGGGTAACATTTCGAAATACCGGGTGATCTCGCTGCCCGGTTCAAACTCGGAAGCCTGCAGCTTTTTCACCTGGCTAGCGATGATACCGTCGACCAGGTCCAGATAGGCAGTGACGCGGCGCGCCCGGTAGTTGTCTTCGCCGTCCGAGATAGGTACAAACCTGCGCTTGTTCTGCGCGCAGTGATATTTTCTCATCTGCTCTATTAGTATATCGTCGCCGATCGACATCACCGATGAAATGCCGTAGCGGGCTACCTTGAGCGGCGAGTCGACCGTGAACCCGGTGCCCATGACCGGGATGTGAAACGTGTGAGGGCTGACATGCGACATTGTTCTCGCATGATTTTTGTCAATGTGGCTAACATCTTTCGAGCACATGGTGCGTTGTCTCCGTAATCTGATGTTGCTCAATATCCGCTATCGTCAGGCCTCGGCCGACGAATCTGCTTCTGGCTGGAATATCAACGCGCGGCAATACCGTGCATCATCACGCCGAGCATCATGTCAACGTAATCTTCCAGCGATATATCATCATGACCCTCTGTGGCCCAGTCTAACTCCTGCGACTTCAGCGATACGACCATCATGGAAGACACTAGACCGGGATTTTCTACATTCAGTTCACCGGTGCGATTCCCGTACTCGATTATCTCGCGAACGATCTCTTTCTCGGCGGTTATCGAGCGGTCACGCGCCTCGGCAATGAACGGCCAGAAGTTATCTGAAGTGTCCTGTGTAACCTTATAAAAATTTAGGAGTTCCTGGATTTTTGACATTTTCGTCAGCAGGTGGGCTTTCAGCTTTCCCACGCAGGTCGATTCCTGGTCGACAGCCTCTCTAATGGCACTCAGAAGCTGATCCGCTTCAATATCAACAACCTCACCGAAGATGTCGGTCTTATTCTGGAAATGCCGGTAAATGGTTGCCTTTGAAACTCTTGCTTCCCTGGCAATGTCGTCCGTTGTCACCCTTTTCAAACCAAACTGTGAAAACAGAATCTGAGCGCCATCTAATATATCCGACTTCTTGGTCACATTAATTCCATGTAAAGTAAACGTTTGAATCATTATACGTTTTATCGTTTACTAAGCAAGTTTTTTTTACTTTTTTCTCAAAATGCCGACCATGAGAGGGTCGAGATCAGCACTCGATATGGGGATCGGCCTTTTTGCCTTGAAGCATGCATAAAGTAACAGAACCGACCGGCACCCAGGGGCTGACATTAAATACACCTTATCAGTGGCACAGACACCCCCTTGCCGCACCTTTGAGCATTCGACTGAACTGCATGTGGGCTGAACATATATATTTATCAATCCGGAATCCAGCAAAAAAACAATTATAGTTGAAATTACATTTCAACGCCGGCCGGTACAAAAAACCAGGGTCGGACCGCCTTTTCTTCTTGCATACGGAATTAAAGCGATTTATTATAATTACAGACGATCATCATTATTGTAAAGTATATCCACATCTCCGGATTGTAATAAGTTGACGGCTCGAGTGCGTTGTCTGTCGACTACTTGAAATACAGCACCACGAACTGAATACAAACGGATCGCTCCGGCACGAAGCTTCAGGTAGTGCTTCATTTGAAACGGCTTGTGAAATAGTTCACAATGCTCGTCTCGAGGCAAGTTACCTCCTCCTCCTTGCTGGCGTTCCGGGAGACGCTTGATTGACACCCCGGCGTATTGTAAACCTAATTAAGTGTATGCGGACCAGCAAGATACGGGTTGTCGCTAATGGTTTAGTTTTAGCACGGCTTGTGAAATAGTTCACAATGACGCAGTCAATAAGAATCAGTGCGATTTAAAAACCTCAAGTTTTGGAGGCCATATGACCAGACACATTGTAATTGACCCGATCACCCGCATTGAAGGACACCTTAAAATTGAGGCGGTCGTCGATGATGGTGTCGTAAAAGAAGCAAAAAGTTCCGGGATGCTATGGCGAGGGATCGAGAAAATTCTGAAGGGACGCGATCCTCTCGACGCCCAGCGAATCACGCAGCGAATCTGCGGCGTCTGCCCTGCCGGGCATTCGATAGCATCCAGCCTCAACCTCGATTCAGCGTTAGGGGTCGATGACAAAATTCCGGACAACGGCAGAATAATCCGCAATCTGATTCTGGGGGCTAATTACCTCCAGTCACACATCCTCCACTTCTATCACCTGGCTGCTCTGGATTTTGTAGATGTAACCGCCGTGGCCGATTACGCCGGCACCGATCCGCATCTCTCCCAGGTGAGGAGTTTCATCTCACATGGTTCGCTGGCGCCCTTTTTTCCAAGATATGAAGGCGATTATCGGCTGCCCAAGAAAGCCAACATCGAAGCGACCCGGCATTATGTTGAGGCGCTCAATCTGCGCCGCCAGTGCCAGGAGCTGCTTTCGATTTTCGGCGGTCACATGCCGCATAATGTCTGCGTCATTCCCGGTGGCGCTACCGAGACTGTAACCATCGACAAGATCGCCGATTTTCACTGGCGTCTGCACAAGGTTCAGCATTTCATTGAGAATATATATATCCCCGAAGTGCTGGCGGTGGCCGGCGTTTACAGCGATTATTTCGGCATCGGCGGCGGCTGCGGGAATTATCTCACTTACGGGAGCTTTGATCTCGACAGTGAGCCGGATCTCACCAAGCGCCGCAGGTTCTTTCCGCAGGGTCGTACATCGGCAAAGAATTTAAAGCCTCAGGCGTTCGATCCGGCCAAGATTGCCGAGCATGTCACGCATAGCTGGTACTCATCCGACACCAAACTGCACCCGAGCAAGGGTCAAACGGTGCCGGATCACAAGAAAAAGGATGCTTATTCCTGGCTGAAGTCACCACGGTATGACGGCGAGGTCTACGAGGTAGGCCCGCTGGCGCGCCAGATAAACGCATATGTACGAGGTGAGCAGCCTACGGTGGGATTGGTGGACAGCGTGCTGAGTCAGTTCAACGCCGGTCCGGAGGCACTGGTGTCCACGCTCGGACGTCATGCCGCCCGCGCGATCGAGGCAAAAATCGTGTCCGACCAGATGCAAGAATGGCTGATGGAGCTAAAGCCGGGAGAACCGGTTCACACGCATTTCGAGATTCCTGAAAAATCCCAGGGCATGGGTCTGGCCGAAGCAGCCCGAGGTGCCCTCGGTCACTGGATATCTATCAAGGACAAAGCCATTGCCAGCTACCAGTGCGTGGTGCCGACCACCTGGAACGGCAGCCCGCGTGATGACGATGGCATCCCGGGACCGATGGAACAGGCCCTTGAGGGCACGCCGGTCAAAGATCCCGATAACCCCTTCGAACTGGTACGAATTGTCCGGTCCTTCGACCCGTGCATAGCCTGCGCCGTCCACGTGGTCAATGCCAAAGGCCGGGAGATGAATAAGTTTGCGATAGGTTGATCTATGCCTGAGTCTGCTGATCGAATAAAACCGATTCTGCTCCTCGGAGTGGGTAACGCTCTCCAGATGGATGACGGGATCGGAGTACGCGCGATCGAGAAACTGATGGATCTGGACCTGCCGGATGCCGTGGAGCCTGTCGACGGCGGTATCGCGGGTCTCGATCTGCTGAAAGTTATCTCGGGACGCAAGATTTTGATTGTTATCGACGCCGTTGACGGCGGTATGAAGCCGGGGACCATTTACAGGTTCACCCCGGACGAGGTCGATGGCGGTTCGTTT
>DAOWIC010000283.1 GCA_030641085.1 Calditrichota bacterium | reverse complement strand
GACTTCCACGCTGAGGCAACCTCGGAGAAGCAGGCCCTGGCCTATTATCTCGACGGCAAAGTGTCGGCGATTATCGGCACTCACACTCATGTTCAGACGGCGGATGAGAAAGTGTCGAGCCGCGGTACGGCCTATCTGACCGACGCCGGTATGACCGGCGCCCATGAGTCGGTCATCGGCATGCAGGTTAAGCCGTCGCTCGAGCGGTTTCTCACCGGAATGCCGATCAGGTTTACGTCGGCGACCGAGGATGTAAAAATATCCGGTGCGGTCATCAAGGTGAACCCGGAGAATGGCGAGGCGCTCAGTATCGAGCGGTTCCGCGAAGATTTTGACCTGAGCGATTACTCGCCGTCGAACAATAACAAAAACGACGTGGATTAGAGGAGGGCAGAGATGCCCCGGTTTGGAGCAATCATCGACGGTAAAGAGGTAGCCAAAAACATCCGCAAAAGCCTCAAACCGCGTATCGCAGCGCTGGCTGAAAAAGCAATCGTGCCGGGCCTGGCGGCGGTGCTGGTCGGCGACGATCCGGCCTCGGCTACCTATGTCCGGAGCAAGGCCAGAGCCTGCGAAAAACTGGGCATCTACTCCGAGGTTATCAGGTGCGATGCCTTGCTCACCCAGAATGAATTGATCGAGATCGTCGAATCACTCAACTCTAACGATAAAATCCACGGCATACTGGTCCAGTCACCGGTCCCGTCACACATCGACGAACTGACTGTGACTGTGACCATCAATCCGGAGAAGGATGTTGACGGTTTCCACCCGTACAACGTCGGTATGATGCTGCTGGGCTATGGCGGTCTGCTGCCATGTACGCCGCACGGCATTATCAAGCTCATGAGGCATTACGATATCGATCCGGCCGGTAAAGAGGTGGTCGTTGTCGGCCGCTCCAATATTGTCGGCAAGCCGGTCGCGGCCATGTTAATGCAGAAATGCGATATGGGTAACGCAACGGTGACGGTGGCGCACTCACGCTCGAAAAACTTGGCCGAGATCGCCCGCCGGGCCGACATCCTGATTGCCGCCATCGGCCGGCCACGCGCGATTACAGCCGATATGGTAAAAGAAGGGGCGGTAGTAATTGACGTTGGCATCAACCGGATTGAGGATACTTCTACCGAAAAAGGGTATAAAATCGTCGGCGACGTTGATTTCGATGGCTGCGGCGAAAAAGCCTCCTATATTACTCCGGTACCCGGTGGAGTCGGGCCGATGACGATTGCGATGCTTCTGTCCAACACGGTGACTGCCGCCGAAATGACGAGTTAGGCAGGCTGGTCAAAAACTGTCTCGATCTGCAATAGATTGGCCTATTACTGCAACTGAATACACACTGTTACATTTTGAAACATCGCCGGTGATGGCGAGCATCATCAGCACATCCCAGCCGCAACATCTATGGCCGTAACCCGCATACAAGCAATAACATATGCGTGTTACGTAAGGTAATAGATTAGGAATTTATTTCCCGATTTTACCTTCTGTCGGGCGTGTTCTGGGGCACAGACTTTGCTGACTAATTGTTGCACACCGACCGCCGGCAAAATGTTGGGTATCCGATTACTCCTATGAAAGTTGCTAAGACTCTCCTACTCATAGCTGTTCTTGTCACAGGCTCGATCTGTCTGGCGCCGAATGCTGTCTCGCAGACCGTAAACGATGTCGGATATCCGGATCCGTTTACGGCCAGAATCGGGTCAAGAGCAATCGACTCGATCAAAGTGATTCCGGATGGCGACACGACACTCAGGGCCGGTGACTCGATTGTGTTCAGAGCCGAGGCGTACGACAATATCGGTAACCTGGTCGAGGGAATAATCTTTGATTGGTCGCTCGATTTTTGCTCGGAATGTATCGGCAGCTTTGTCGATTCGGTCCTGTATGTCACCCGTGTCGGCACCGGTCAGGCGGTGGCAACGGCTGAGGGCATCACTGCTCGCTCGGGTGTCATTACTGTCCTCCCCGGCGAGCTTTCCCGCATGGTGTTTGATATCGACCCGACCCAGGTGGTTGGTCAGAATCTGCTGACCTCGGCGGCGATAATCCTTTACGATGAGTTCAACAATCTCAAAACCGACTATAGTCTGACCCAACAGCCGATCAGTCTGGTGCCCGGTATCGGGGCGCTGGTTCCGGACGCGCTTACCAATAACAGTCTCCAGATTGGAGGCGTGGTGCGGCTTTTGCCGGCCGAGATTTCATACTTCGGTCCGACCGCCACAACCACTGTGTACGCTTCGGCCGGGTCGGTCGTGTCCAACGAGGCCGCTATCTCATTCAATGGCTATGATGGTCTCGATGCGCTTGACTTCCAGGATGAGACTATCAGCCAAGTGTTCGCCGGCCATCAGACCTCTGTCCGGGTTCCGATCGTCAACAATGGAAATATCACCGCCGAAACCCCTGTGATCATAAGGGCCTTTTTCACATCGGGTACGCCCGCAGAGGAAATCTCGTTCACACCGTCGCCGGCAGGAGTAACCGACACTATCGCAGTGCCGCTGCCGCTACTGAATGACTATCCGGCGGTGGATACTCTGTTTGTGGAGTTGGAAGCGGTTTACACGGTCGAAGGCCAGCCGTACACCACGGTTGACAGTCAATATTATCCGGTCGATGTCGCCAGTCCCGGTATTTTCGAACTGGTGGTGGGAAGCTACACTCCCGAGACTATCCTGCCCGATCTTGCTTTTAATATCTCGTTCGACGTTTCTGCCGATGGCTTCCAGCAGACTATTGACAGCGGGCATGTCGAGATTCAACTGGTAGCTGACGAGGCAGGGCCGGCCCTGGCCACGTTGTTTAGTGGCCCACTTACGGACAACACAATCGAGGGCGGCCTGATACGCTACCGTAACCTGCCCGGATATCTTGATCCGGCTCTCGGCCTGGCTCCCGGAGATTATATCGCGCGGGTCAATTACCACGCCGTCGTGCAGGGTAATGTCTTCTCGCTGGTGGATCTCCATCCGGCGGTCGTAACGGTTCTGGCCCCGATCAATCTCAGTTATGTTTCCGGTACATTCGCGCCGACTTCGGTATCGGCCGGTGTTGAGGATATGTTCACATTCGAGGTTCATCTGGCCAACAACTACCCCGTTCAGTTTATTGCCGAAGGTTCGAGTTTCTCCGTGACCGGCGATGACTTTTCACTTACCACCAACCTGATGCTTGAGTCCGGAGAACTGCCCCCGGGAAACACGCTGATCGAGTCCGAGGCACTGTTTATCCCCGACGATCAGCTCGGCGTGTCGCTGGTGGTGAGTGCCGGTTTTTCGTACCAGGTAGCCGGCATTCAGGATACCTTCCGTTTCAGTACCGACTTTGATCAACTTGCCGTGGAGGTTCTGGAACTGCCGACCGCGCAGATTCTCCAGGCCGACCTGGTTGCGCCCAACGCTCCGACGGTGAACACGGGGCAGGCAGTGCAGGTGTCGTGCAGGTTGACGAATCAGTCATCAACTCCCATCGACTCGCTGCTGTTGCGGCTGTTCTCCGATGGTGAGGCGCTGTTTGATTCGGATTTGATGGTTAGAGACATCCCCGCCTACGAGACGGTGGAGGTCCTTTTCGATGTTACCGCCGGTGCAGTGGCCAATCCCTCGGAGGTGATGCGGGTTGACATTGTCTCCGGTGAGATCAATGTTCTGCCGCCGCTGGACAATATTGCGCTGATGGCAACAGAGGAACCGGCTCTTCTGGACCTGACCTACGAAACGCTTGGTATCGAACAGGGCTTTATCGATGTTGAAAGTGATTTCATCATCAGGATTTCGCTCGTCAATCTCGGGCAGGCTGCGATTTCTGAGGGCACTGTGCGACTCATTGTAGAGGGTCTGGATGAGGATGGTCCCGATACGCTATTCGGTCTGTTTGACAATGACAATATCAACGACGAATTCATCTTCAGGGCGCCGTTGTTCGACACCACCTTAACGTTCACCGCCGAGTTGATCGCGATCCCGCTCGACCTCAACAGCGGTTTGCCCGCGCAGTTGGTTCAGACCAGCTTCGAATTCATCGCGAGAGTCGTGGCGCTGGCAGCCGACCTGTTTGTCCAGACCGAGCCAATCGGATCCAATTTGGTGCTTCCCGGCCGTAAGAAAGAACTCTTTGAACTCGAACTGACCAACACCGGCATATCGACTGTCAGCAGTCTGCAGCTCGACGAGATTGAGCTGTTTGTGGTCGATGGCGAGGGCAACCCGGTCAACGCCAGGACGGCGCTCAATATCGGCAAGACCGGCTTTTATGAATCCGGGATAAGAATTACCACCGCTACTTCGGCTGAGAGCAGGATCATTCTGACTTTTGATGAGTACATTATCGCGCCCGCCGAGACGCGCCTGATGACCTTTGCCACCGAATTTAAAGATATCGATCTCGGTGCGGTCGCAATCCAGTTGAGCAAGGAAGGTATCATGGCCTTTTTTATCGCCGGCCCGAATGCCGGGTTCTCGGCGACAGTTTCGTCCGACACCGAGGAAGAAACGCTGGTTGATGATATTCTGGCGGTGAAGGAGGCGTCGCTGGAAGGCTCCTTTATCGCGGAGACCAATCCGTTCAATCCCAATGATCCGGCGGTATCGCCGTTAAGGTTCTCCTATGAGCTGGATGAGGACACAAATGTCGAATTTCGCATTCTCACCCTTATCGGCGAGCAGGTATACAGCCGCGACTTTGCCTCCGGATCAGAAGGCGGCCGGGCCGGTGAGAACATTGTCGAATGGTATGGCCGCAACGACGGTGGTCATCTGGTGATGAACGGCGTCTACGTGGCGTCGATGCTGAAGGTCGCCACCGGTGAGCAGGCCTTTATAAAAATCGCGGTGATCAAATGAGACATTCGGTTGCCCTCATATTTATCTGCCTGCTGGGCTTGACAAGTCCAGCGACCCATGGCGCCAACGATGCCGGATACGAGTCGCCGTTCTCAATCGGGGTCGGTGCCCGGGCGCTCGGAATGGGCGGCGGCTTCACGTCACTGGCCGACGATGCCTCCGCGATCTACTACAACCCGGCCGGCCTGGCGGGACTGGAGAATCAGGAATTCTCATTCATGCACATGGACCTCTTTGAGGGCACGATCTATAATTTCGGGGGCTGGGTCTATCCCGATCTGAACCTGGGCGGTGTCGGCGTCGGCTTCATGCGCATTGGCACCGGTGACATCACCCGCCGTAGCGCGTTTGTTGAGGACGGCCAGTTTGATTTCTCGCAATCTCAGTTTATTATAGGATACGGAAAGCGCGTTTTCAACGGCATTTCGTTCGGCGCAAACCTCAAGGTGGTCAATCAGGCAATCGATAATCTGTCCGACAACGGTATCGGCCTTGACCTGGGCGCGATGGCACAACTGAGCCG
>DAOWIC010000295.1 GCA_030641085.1 Calditrichota bacterium | reverse complement strand
GATTTACGGCAACCTTCTGGTCAGGGCTGAAATTGAAATAGGCAAATGCCACGACACAGACTACTACGATGGCCAGCAGAATTGCCCTAATCGCCCACATGGGACCTCCACTCTCAAGGGTTCGGTGATTTGACCCCGCAAAATACGACCTCCCCGACTTGAGGTCAACCCCAAAAGGCGCCCGGCGGGACGGCGGGTGTCACATTGTAAGTCCTTACTCACCCCACTTCAGGGTATTAACCATATCCAGCATCTGGCCGCGAATGCCTTCAAAATAGGTCCACTCGCAGATCGTATGGAAAACCATAATCGTATTTTCCTTCTTGATGGTCACGATCAATCCACCGAGGGCGCCGTGCACGCGCTTGGCGGCGTTTACTGACGACGAAGATTCGGCGACTTCGTTACGATAGTTGACCTGACCGGTCCAGTACATTCCCTTCAGTTTATTGACATTGAGGCGCTTCTTCTTGCGCGAAACCACGTCCTCGCGCGTCATACCCGACCCGGCCGACTGGCTGCTCAGAATATCGAACTCCTTCAGGATTTCCTTTTTCTGTTTGGACCGGTAATTTTCAGCCACCAACGAATCCAAAAAGACTCTGGCACTCATGCTGGTGGTATCAACAAATACGACCGTCCTGGGAATCTGAGTGTAGTCCGGCGCATCGATGTAATACGACGGGATCTCGAAACTGTTCTGGATCAGGGTAAACCGAAAAGAGTCGTCGTTTTTCATGACCTTGCACTTCCAGCCATCGGGAACCGTCAGCTCGAAATCATACTTTTTGTCCCGGTAGACATTGTCTTTGAATAAACCAGCCTTATCCTTGGGACGTCGGGCATTAATCGCCGGCGCCATAATCGCCAGTAAAATCAGAGCAATAACAACTTTCCGCATCAGCCTCTCCTCTCCTGAGATAAATCATGTTGCCCAGTCTTATAATTATACATATCCGGCTATAGTCAAGATTAAATTGAATTTTTTGACATTTGTACAGGCTTGCGGCGGTTCAAAAGAGGATATTACCGGTGACGGTTCACGCCGGCGATTGAGAGACTATTTCTCGAATCCGATGCGCCGTTTCTTGAATAGATTCAGATAGTCCGCCGTATTCGTAAAAGTGAAGTCATCCATTAGCTTTTCCAGTTTTCGTTCCATGATCGAGGTCGAGCTATAGGATCTGAATTTCTGAAGTGCCGACAGGTGATTGAGATGGGGCGGTGACGGGTCGATTTCCCATGGATGCACGTAGAAGACAGCCGGGTGGCCTTGTTCGTTGAGCTTCTTGATGATGCGGCGCGAATACCAGTAGGGCGAGTGGCGAAAGTAACCGCCGCCGCCCACCGGCATATTCTGGCCAAACATGCGAAAAGTGGTCGCCGGAACCTCCCACAACGTGCCGCCCCGCTTAAGTTCCACCTTGAAAATGTGGCGCGGTCCCTGGGGCCAGCCGTAGAGGTCATGTTTGATTGGAAATACCGAGCTGTCATAGCGAAATCCGAGTTCGCCGAGGAGTTCAAACGCCCACGGGATAGTCGGGCTGATTGACCAACTCGGGGCTCGATATCCGTACGGCCGGTTGCCAATTGCCTTGACGATAGCGTTGATTGCCTTTTCGGTATCGGCACGGAAAGTATCGCGATCGAGGCGATCCACACGCCGGTGGTAATAGCTGTGGCACCCGATTTCATGACCGTTCTGGAAAATCTCCTGAAGCAGGTCCGGGTATTGTTCGGCGCACCAGCCCAGCGAATACCACGTGGCGGAGATGTTCTTTTTGTTGAGAAGTTCCAGCAGCCTGAGACTGTTGTCGATTACGGTCGACTCCAGCGACCGCCAGTCATCGGGCGAAAATCTCCCGGAGAGAATTTCAACAACAAACCATTCCTCGAGATCGACGGTGAAGATATTTCGAAATCCGGCCATAACTGCGACTGACTATTCAACCCGCGTGGGTTTTGCATCTTTGTTTTCGCTACCCCGGCGTTTTGATCGGCGGGTCCGGTCTGGGCGGCCCGATAATTTCTTTTTTGACTTAGGCGGCGACTGCACGTACTCGTAATGGTAGTATCCGTAATTATAGTAAAACGGCAGGGTCTGGGTCATATTGTTCAGCACCACGCCCAGGACGTTGTTTTTTCTCGGATCGACGATCTCCACGGCGCGCTGGACCACTTCCTTTTGGGTCTCCCCTGCTTTTACGACCAGCAACACAGCGTCGACTTTCGACGCCAGCAGCATCGGATCGGAGACCGGAACCAGCGGTGGGCTGTCGATAAGGATAAGGTCGTAGTAGAATTTGAGTTCTTCAACCAGACTGCCGATGGCCTCGGCATCGAATACTTCCGATGGCGACTCGCAGTAGCGCCCGGCCGTTATGATATCGAGCTTGTCAATCGATGTTTTCTGGACCGCCTCACGGGGGTTGTAGCCCTCCACGAGTATCTCCACCAGACCCGGGTCCGGAAGGAGCTTGAAGAAGCCGGCAATCGCCGGACGACGTAAGTCGGCATCGATGATCAGGGTTTTGACGCCTTTGTGGACGGCTGCGGTCACCCCGAGCAGCGAGCAGACAGTAGATTTGCCCTCGGCCAGCATGGAAGAGGTCAACATCAAAGATTTAAGCTCATCTGTGGACTCATTGTTCATGATCTTGTGCAGCAGGCGCCTGAACTCCGTGACATACGGCGATTCCTGATCATAGAAATCGATAATGCTGTGCTTTGATCTGGCCATTTGCGGCTAACCCTTCCTCACTATCGTTTCGATTACCTCGCGCATCTGCTCGTGGACCTTTTCGGCCAGATCCAGATTGTCAGAAACTTTTTGCAGCGCCGGGTTCTGTTCAAGCGTTTTCGCATACTGTTCAATCGCTTTCTTCCAGGTAAGGTGGGCGCGCTCAAGGTAACACTGACCCAGTTCCGACTGGTAATCGGAGTAGGTTGGATGATGTTCTATCTCGCGCATCAAAAACACAATGCGTTCCTCAACCGCCTGTTCGGAAAGCCAGTGTGGCGACAGGGCCGCCTTCATAACATAGGAGGCGTGCTTGCGGCGATGCTGTTCGGTCTTGGTATCACGCACCCTGGTAAACAGCTCGCAGGCCTGCTCAAGCTCGTGGGCGTTGAGGTGCGCTACTCCGCGATCAAAGTCACTGGTCTTAAACTGAGGATAGATTAGGGCCGCCTTGTTGAAGTAATCAAGCGAACGAGACAGCACATTGGCGAACAGATTGGTATTGCGCTGATCGATGGCATTCAGTAACAGAGCCAGGCCGCAATTGAAATAGGCATCACTGTAATACATGTTGATGCTGGTCGCCTTTTCAAACTCCTTCACCGCCGCATCGTACTCCCGCGTTGCAATCAGGGCCAGCCCCATATTGTTGCGATAATCGGCGTATTCCGGTTTCAATGAGACAGCCACGCGGGCCGCCTCGACCGCGCACTCAGCGTTGCCCAGGGCATGCTCGGACATCGCGAGAAGGTTGTACGCCTGATGCTGCTGGTCGTCGATCTCGATGACAGCAATCAGAACATCGCGGGCCTCGCCAAGGAAGCGCCTATAATAAAACGCGTTGGCCACCTGATGCATGGCCGCCGTGTTCCCGCTGGCCATAACCGCGCGATACGCCTTAAGAAGACTCTCCACATCCCGCTTGGTTTCGCTGTGGGTGGATTTAACAAGCGACAGGATTTCGTCAGCGCCTATATTCTCCGGATGAGGAAAGCGCACTTCTTCGGCCATATGGCCGTTGACATAGATTTCTGATGACACCGTTTTCCTGCTGATGTCGTTGGCCGTCTGGATGAGGAACTCTCTGTCGTTTTCCACCAGCTTACTGTTGAGACGATAGGTTTCCATAACATCACCGGCTGATCTTTAGTTTTTCGATTCTGGGAATCGTCGCCAATACTGGCAGGCCCAGTTCGTCTTCGATATCTTCGACCCGCTTGAAGGAATTATCCAGCAGTTCGAGCAGGAAGACACTGGCCGCGCCTATGAGCAGGCCGAGCGCCAGGCCCAACATGATAATCTTGAATTTATTCGGTGATACGGGAGCGAGCGGGATTTTGGCAGGCTCGATTACCTTGTATTTGGTCCGCTCCTGCGCGCGCGCGGACAAGATATCGACGGTTGTCTCCTCGGACCGGAAAGCGTCGCGGTATCGCCGGGCGTCCTCCACCCGCGCTTGAAGGTCGAAGATATCCGACTCCAGCCTGGGAATCATGGCGATCCGCGATTCTACGCGATCAAGGCTATGTTGCAGGCGACGCAGCTTGGAGCCTGCGATATCCAGGTGTTCTTTGACCACAAAGTAACGCCGCAGCAGAGCAACCTGATCCGCGGAATGGGAGGGGTACTGCTTGCCGACATCGGCGCGGATAGCATCCTCGAGCACGCTGATATTTCCATTAAGCCGGATGCTGATATTAAGCACGCTCTGGTCGTTCCAGGCGTATTTCTCGATCATGTTGGCATAACTGGAGACAAGACCGTCGATGGCGGTGCGCAGTTCGATCACCGTGTCGCTGTATTTAACGCGGGCATCCTCGAGTCGATGGCCGGAAAGACTGGAGCTGATCCGTTGAAGCTCGTCGGAGAGGTCCTTTCGCTCCAGCTTGGCCCGGTCAATAGCGGGCAGGATATTCTGTCGGCTTTCCTCAAATGATATGTTGTCGGCCAATTGCAGGCTGGAAAGCCTGGCCCGCGCCCGGTTGAGGGAGTCAATCGCCTGCTGGTAGTAGTGCTCCGTCTTCTGAAGCTGCAGGTCGGTGAAGGTCTGGTTATCCAGAATCTTCTCCATCTCGTAACGCGTTTTCTCGATTTCCAGTATCTCGGTCAGCCTTGTTGCCAGTTGACTGGCCAACACCGGATCAAACGAGGAAACGGTGATCTTAATCTGATCATAACCGTGGTAGGAGACTGTGATCTGCTCACGTAACGCTTCCACCAAGAGGTTGTACTTTAGTTCCTCAAGGCTGTACAAATCATTTGTCTCGCGCGCCCGGGCCGCTTCGCGGGTAATCTCCGGATCCTCATCGAGCTTGAGGTCAGCGATAAGCTGATACAGAAAGTTCTGAGAAGTGATTTCTGTGTGCAACGCCAGGAGCTTCCGCCGCCGCTCGTCGGAGCTCTCCCTGACCGGGCGCTCGCCGCCGATAATGCTGATCAGTTCACGGGATACATTTGCCGGTTTGTCGATCCAGATGATCGTGGATGCCTCATAAGTCGGCTGCAACAGGTAGGTACCGGCATACGCCAGCCCGGTGACGATCAGCACCGGCAGAATAATTAACCACTTGCGACGAAATACGGCAGCGATAATCTGTTTGAGTTCAACTGGCTTGATCTGTTTGGGCTTTAACGTATCCGGCATACTCCCCCCTACGGTACGGTTGTTGTCGTGGCGTCGTCGCTTGACAGGCGGTCATAGATAATGACGGCTGTCGAAATGGCGCCCAGCACAGTGACGATGGTCGGCAGGCCGATACCGAGGAAACCGGTCTGTCGGTGCGGAATCAGAAAGGTGTCTTCCTTTTTCATGATATATCGAGCCGGTGTGCCGGTTTTACTGTACTTGTCAAGGTCAATTTGCAGGGTCTGGGCGTAATAGGCGTCTTTGGAGATCACCCGTGCTTTCTTAAGGTCGGCCTCGCCGGTCGGGCCACCGGCCAGCGCCAGGGCGTCCATCAGGTCGAGATTGTTCTGATACTGGATCGGTCCGGGTGTGGTCACGGCCCCGATGACGTAAATGACATTACGCCGCGTAGCCAGGGTGATCTCGCCCGACGGCAGGCCGGACGGGGTACGCGGGATCTCAATTGTATCCTGACGCCTGATTTTGGGCAGTTGATCCAAACGCCCTGACTCAATCGCCTCGACGACATTAACAACCTCAATCTTGCCCGCGTCTTTGCCCCCGCGGATGATAGTAACGCGGCTCAGGTCGCCAAACTCGGTGACGCCGCCCGCCTCGTTAATAACGGTCCACAGGTCCGGCATCTCCTCAAAGGCATGTTTGCCGGGCGCCAGTACCTGTCCCTTGACGAAAACGTGCTGATACTGGAAGTCAATAACTCTGACCGTCACCTGAGAAATGCGGCTATTCAGCCGGGACATGTAGCGCACGATGTCGCTTTCAAGCTCGCGGATTGTCTTGTCGGCAGCGTCAATGCTGCCGATGATATCAAGGTTGATCTTGCCGTCCTGGCCAACCTTGACGTTCGCGTTCAGGCCCGGCTCCTGCCAGAAGCGAACTTCGATAATATCATCCGGACCCAGCCGATATTCCTCGGCCGAGCCGACCGGGCAGATTGCCAACAGGGCAACCGCCAGGACCACGTACTTTAACCACTTCCCCATAAATCTCTATTCTTGCTAAGATTGATGTTTCTTCTACAATCTATACATAAAAGTCGGCAGTTTTTATTGCCTGTTTATGGCAAAAATATACCTTCTCACAAAATGCGTGTAAAGCATAAAAAAACATGGCCCCCTGTCAGATGTCGGTAATGATCAAATGTCTGCAGAATAAATCAGCGACCGGTTGCGTCCAGTTTCCTTAGCCCGCAACAGGGCCATGTCGGCGGCGAAAACCAACTGGCGCGGATCCTCCCCGTGATCTGGGAATATCGCCCCTCCAAGCGATACGGTAGTGCTGAGAGCATTCTCTACTCCCTCAACCCGGAAATGGGAGCGTGAGATCTCCGACTGAAGTCGGTGCATGAAGATGCTGCAAGTGGCTTCGTCCGCTTCCGGCATTATAACACAAAACTCGTCACCGCCGTAGCGAGCGACAACATCGATTGTCCGGATCGAGCGGCGCAGGATCGCTCCCATCTGCTTGAGGACAGCGTCGCCCGCCAAATGGCCGTAGGTGTCGTTAGTCTGCTTCAAGCCGTCGAGGTCGAAAATAATGAGCGCAACCTGACGATTATAACGCCGGGCACGACTGACTTCTTCCTCAAGTCGTCGGAAAAAGTATCTCCGGTTGGCCAGCCCGGTCAGGTTGTCGGTGTAGGACATCTCCTCGACCCGTTCAAAAGACTCGGCGTTTTCAACCAGATCGGCGGCATGAGTCCGGAGCGTATTCAGGTTCTTCTCGACCGTCTCGGCCGGCAGTTCGCTGGTCCAGGCGAGGACACCCCGTCTCGATGATGTCAGCGGGAAGCTGGATGTATTCTTCAGGCCGGTTTGCTGCAGCTCGCGTATCCAGTCGGCGGCCAGGTCGCTGTCGGCCGCTAGCTCGCCCGACTTCGGCCGACGCCGGCTCTCGACTGCCTTGATGATATCCTCGAAGACTTTCCGGTCGGGAACGGTAACCGGCCGGCTCAGCCCGTTCGTCAGCAATTGTGGTTGTTCGGTCTCGGTACCAGGCTCGTACAGATAGACCATCTCCGAGATACCGCTCGCCTCGCGTACCTTGCCCATCACTTGCGAGACTATCGTCCGGGAATCGCGATGGCGCACCAGTCTGACCATGTCCACCAGACTGCGATCGCGATCGCGCATCTGTTTCAGGCGGTCGGAGATTTCGTCCACCTGGCGCTGGAGCGTGTCCTGCCTGGATTCGTGCCACTTGATATGATAGGCGGCCGACAAAATCTGGGCGAGACTCGCCGCCAGTAGACCGAAGGCAGGTGAATCGGTCTTGATCGTACTGCGGATAAGATAGATGCCGTAGAGATTATCCCGCCAGTAAATGGGAAAGAAAAGGTCGAGCTTATACTGTTGGATCTTCCGGTAGAACTTCTCGGGCACCAAGTCACAGAGTTCGGCGGTCGGACGCGGTACAAAGTCGTTGCGCAGAAGCTCGCCCAGTTGAGCATTATAGGAAAACCTGAAGTCGCCTCGGTTGAATCCACGGATTCCATGATAATAATTCAGCTCCAATAGACCGCGCTTTTTCCTCAGAAAGATGATATGGTCGCACCCGAAGGATTCGATGAGCAGATCCGAAACACGCTTGGCCACGCCTACAATCGTTCCCTCGACGCTGTTTGACTTCAGCAGGTCGGAAAAAGCCTCGACTTTGAGCCTCTTGACCGCCGCCATCTGCCTCCTCTCTCGAATCGTGCGGGAGATCAACATAAAGGCGAGGATCAAGACCAGGACGATCAGTCCCGTGAGCAAGACATTTTGGTCCATCGTGTTAGCTGTCCTGTAAAAAGAGATTCCGGATACTCTTAATATACTTATCAGGGGGGGAGTGTCAACCTTTAATGCGGAGTCATCGCCCCCGGGCATGGCGGAATCTGGAGCGACGTGTCAATAACCGGCGCCTTCTGAGAATACCGACAATCCGCCACCAGCCGGTCTCAAACTCGGGGTCTATCTCGGCCACATCGTGCCTGATCTCACTAATGGAAGCAAACGGGTCCTCTTTAACGGCCCTGAGAACGGCGGATTCGAGATTGGTGGGTTTGATGACGGTCTGCCCCCGGGTGTCGGCACCGGAACCCGGCTGGCGTGAATCCCGGGCATCAACGATTGTCAGCTTGGTCAACGTCCGGACTTTTTTTTTTCGTCGGCCGGCTGGTCACTAAAGGCGTCACGGGCCTCATCTACCGAGCCATAGGCGCGTAAAACGTTGTCAAATTCGAGCAGATCGTAGATTTCGTAGACATTTGAGATCATATTGGCCAGCTTGATATCACCGCCGGAGGACCGAATATCCTTGATGTGAGAGATAAATATCCCCCACCCGGCGGATGAAATGTAATCGACACCGGCCAGGTCGATAACGATCTTATACCGATCTCTCTGTAAGAGAGAGTCGATAACCTCTTCCACCTCACCGGCGGTCATAGTATCAATGACGCCATCGACGCGAACTTCGGAAACGTCATGGCGGCTGCCATCGTGCAAAGAAATCGATATATTATCGGCCATATCTCAGTCTGTTAACAGATTCTTGGTTGGCCTTAATAAACGTCGAGAGGGTGGATTCTGGCAAGGAAAAAATCACTCGTTATCGGCCGATTCACCCGCGTTGTCGCTGATTCTGGTGATTTCGACCTCGGCGGCCTTCTCACTTTTAGCGGCAAGGCCATCTGTTTCGTCGTCCAGTCGGCAGCGGGCGATGAGAAAGGTGATATCATCGCTGGCCTGGACGTAGCCGGAGAAGTCGTCAATCTCGCCAACGACCGTGTCAGCCAGTGATGTCACGCTATCTATGCCGTTGGCGGCTAATTGAGTCTCGAGAAAGGTGGTCAGCCGCTCCATGCCGTATTGCGCGCCCTCACGGTCGGTCGCCTCGGTCACGCCATCGGTGAACAGAAAGAAAAGATCGCCGCTGGCCATGGTCATGCTGAGTTCTTCAAGGCGGCTCTCAAACGAGGTTTCGGCCACCGCCGGAATTCCCAGCGGCATGCCGCCGGGGTTGATCTTTGAAAAGCGCTTCTCGGCGGCACTGTAATAGAGCATTGGATTGTGACCGGCCGAGACACAACTGATGCTGTGTGTGAGGGCGTCGTAGATAACCAGAAAGACCGTTACAAACATTCCGGGGGGAATATTATCCTCCAGGTAACGGTTCACCTTGACCAGTGTGCTTTTGGCGGACTCGCTCGTGGACGCCTGAATCTGGATAACCGTCCGCAACATGGACATCACCAGCGAGGCCGGTACCCCCTTGCCGGACACATCAGCCACGGTCAGGCAGAAACGATGCTCGCCGATTCGGAAAACATCGTAAAGGTCGCCGCCGACCATCGACGCCGCCCGATAGAAGCCTTTCACCTCGAGGCCCGGAAGGTTCGGCAGTTCCCGCGGCAGCAGTGTCTGCTGTATCTGTGATGCGACCTCGATCTCCTTGGCCATCTTTTCGCGCTCGACAATATTCTTTCGATCCTGACTGAGCCGGGTCATCATCTGGTTGAAGGCTTTCGAAATTTCAAAAAACTCCTCGGCACCCTCAAGCGGTAACTCCGACTCGATATCGCCGGAGGTGAACCGTCGCACACGGCGCGTAATCTTCACAATCGGGCTGACAAAGTAGTTGGACAGAAGGTAAATACCGAAAATGCCGATCAGGATCAGGATGACCGTCAGTATCACGATCTCGACCCGAGCCGAGGCGAGCCGCTTGTAGATATGTTCCGATGTGTAAATCGTATGGGTCAGACCGATCACCCGTTCACCGGTCATAACCGGCACGATCAGGTAATTGAGCGTACGATTTCCGTCGGTGAATATCTGGGCCTGGCCGGTTATCCGGGTCTGAACACCGCCCGGTGGACTGTACGGCTTGCGGATATTGCGGATATCGTCGGAGTGGGCGCGAATGATCCCGTTTGCGTCGGTGAGGATGACACGCACCAGTTCAGGGTTCGCCCGCCGATAGCTGACCGCCAGTTCATCGAATTCAACATCGGACCGGCGATTGATGAAATGCCCCGAGGCTTCGTCCGCCATGGTCGTGGCCAGCGCCAGGATTTTCTGATTGTGCTGCGTGAATTCCTGGCGCGTGATGCGGTCGTTTATGAAATAAAAGGAGCCGCCAATAATGACCAGCATGACCATAAAGGTCCAGACCGAGAATTTGACCCGGAGCGTAAACATGCGCCGTACAAACGGTCGTCCGGCCCTGGAGGGTCCCTTGATTCGCTTGACCATGCGCAATTCGTTCAGGCCGGCCGATGAGATGTACTCCACCGAGTTCATGATCTTCTGAATCATGTAAAAGCCGAGGCCACCTTTGCGGCCGGACTCGACCAGTCGCTGCAGGTCGAGAGTACCGGTATCATCCGGTTGAAACGAACGCCCGAAATCGATAAGCGAGAAGACTATCAGCTTCTTGTAGATGATAACCCGAAGGCGTATCATCCCCTTTTCATAGAGATAGGCATGACGAATGATGTTCGTCGCTCCCTCTTCGATAGCGAGCAGCACCGCCTGGGTATCCTTGCGCGACATGGAAGCGGCGGCGCAACTCTCTTTCACCGTGCGTTGAATACTGTCGAGATACTTCTCCTCGGCGAGAAACTCCGCATTTATTTCCTTGACGGGACGGTTGAACATGTAGTCGAAAGTAGTTAAGTTTTAAATATGCGTCTACAAAAAAGACGGGTACTCAGGTAGTTACTCTGATTCTTCAGACTGCAGCCGTAGCCGCGCCTGTTCGATATTATTCAGCGTGTTGACATTGTTGGGGTACTTATCGAGTACCTTGTTCCATGCCTCAATCGCTTTTTCGTATTCCTTGTTGCGCATGAACCGCAGACCATCGAGATACATTTGCCAGATGACGCGGTCGCGCTGCAGCTCGTCGAGCGTTGTTTCCTGTGTTTGTGACGCTTCGATCTTGGTCAGATACTCCAGCGCCACCGGGTTGTCACGATCGACGAACAACACGGCGTTGAATGTTCTCCGCGCCCGCCTGAGGCTGCCGGCATTGAACTGCTCGATACCCCGGTTGAGCTGCTGCGCCAGATCGAGGTTGGCCGCCACTCTTTCGCGGCCGGCGATGGCGTCCTGGTTTTCGGGATCAAGCTCGAGCACGCGGTTATACGCCTCCAGCGCCGGGAGGTTGTCCCCCTGCGTTTCGGCGCTACGGCCGACCTCAAGTTCGGCGGCGATATCCAGCCGGATCGCCTCCTCGATATCCCCTTTGAGTCGATTCGCCTCGACGTGCCCGGGATCGATATCGAAGATCAACTGCAGCATATCAAGCGCAGCCGAATAGTATTTCTTGCCGAAGAAATTTGTGGCCGTCGAATAATAGGTATCCTTTGACTTCTCCAACTCCTGGGCCGTGCTCCGGAGTCGTTCACGCTGTTCCAGTTCGACCCGGATGGCGCTCTCTATCGCGGCAATGGTGCCAACAATCTGCTGATTGCCGTCGTCGAAGGCCAGCGCCCTGTGGTAATATGCAAGGGCCGAATCGAGCCGGAAAAGGTTGTAGTATTCCTGGGCCTTGTCGCGGTAGAACTCAAACTGGCGCCGTCGCTCATCCTCCAGCAGAACTGTGCCCTTCTGCTGTTCGGCCAACTCACGCTCGCGCAACTGGTCGGAGATCGACGGGCCGACCAATATCGTCAGTGAGAAACGATGGCTGTCATCGATATAATCCATAATCTTGTAGGAGTAATCGAACTTCATCCGGCCCAGGTACAAGCCCGCGCCCAGCGCCAGGTCCTCCCGGTCGTAACCGGCTCGCAGCGCGTAGCTGCCGTTAAAACGCAGCTCGGTTCCGGCATGGAAAATCGCCTCGCGTTTTTCGATCTTCTCCAATTCTACAGTGGCGGTCAGCCGCGCTGTGGAACCGACCGGGAGATTAGTCAGAGCGAGACCGCCGGCAACTGTCGTAGGCGATTGTTCGACGGATGTTTCGAGTTCAAATTCCGGCGGTATAAGGTCCCTGAAGCTCACGCCGAGT
>DAOWIC010000022.1 GCA_030641085.1 Calditrichota bacterium | reverse complement strand
TGGTAAATGACAACTGCTCCGACCCGTATATTCTCGGGAAAAGGCAGGGCGCCGCCGGCCAGCAGGCTGAAAGCGAACCCCTCTCCGAAACGACGCATGGGAAGGTAGAGGAAAGTAAGGGACAGCGCTCTCAATACCAGCCACTCTTGGTCAAAATCGAGTTCCTTTTTGCCGGTGGGCAGGTTTACCGCAGCACTGATAAGCAGGCGGTCGTCTGCAAAAGAGTGATTCGCCTGCATTCGGAAATCGCCCAGACCGGCCAGTTCGTAGTCGGTGCCGGTGACCTCGACCTTGTTGGATGAATTGGCGACAAAGAAGTTGAGGTCGAAATTATCCCTAACCGGTATAAATCCGGTTACCGGAATCATAAACTGGCTGATTGTCGTTTCATCGCCGCCCTGCTCAACCTTCCAGCTATAATAGACCACCTGGGTCTGGCCCATGGTCGGCTGTCCGTAGACGACCTGGGCGCCGATATCGGCGGCTCCCATCAGGACGAAGAGAGCCAGCGTCACCGGCAGGATCAGCTTTTTAGTCCACGTCCACATTGAGATCCACCCTTATTATTACGGTTGTGTTGCCAATCACCCGCGGTGGTGCATTCACCGGTCTGAGTGTAGTTATGTCGGGGACAACCCCGATGTTGTTGCCGAGGATGCGCAGCCGCGAGTCCAGCCCGGAGGTCGGAGCTGTCGGCGATGGCGCGATACCGGCAATTACCGCCTCGAATCCTGAAGTTGATCCCGCGTCACCTCCCAGAGCCACACCGGCCTCGACTGTCGCCGCGTCGTTCTGAGCCTGCGAGAAGTTGTTATCATATTCGACTGCCTTCTCGTACGACGCCTGAGCGTCGCGCAACAGGCCCCGGCGTTGATAATCCAGACCGCGACAGTAAGCCAGAAACGCCAGGTAGGACTCTGTCGGCACCTCGCTTATCGCGTCGCGTTCCTCGGCGGTCAGCGCGATACCGAGGTCGTCGATTACATCAAAAACAAACTGCTTTTGGACTTTGAATATCTCCTTGAGTGCACCCTCAGCCGGTTCGGTGAGACTGGCGCTGCTATCGACCGTATTCATGATCACGCCGTCGAGCCGCAGGCCGCTCTCCCCCAGCTCCATCATCGAACCACCGACAAGATGACGCGATCCCAGCAGCCGTCCCATGCGGGGACCGGTGGCCGGATCGACCGCACCCGAACTGCTCAGGGCCAACTCCTCGAGGATCACATCGATCTTGAGTCGGTCAATCACCCTAAGCGAGCTAACCTTGGCCAGATCAATGGCGGTAAACTCGGCCAATCCCCGGGCGATGGGTGCCGTCTCGGCGTCCAGATTCGAGTCGTCGAAATTGACCACCGCTACCGTGTTGTCCGGTATCGCATCGACATCGATGTTTGCCTCGTTCTGCAAAGCGAGATTGACCTCGCTCTTCACTTTTCTGGAGATAAGAAGGTCCAGGTGAGCGCGGATGGTGTTATTGGTCTTGCCTGCCGGATCAAGTCCTAATGCGGCGCCATAGGCGGTGATCGCCTTGTCATACATATCCTGGCGCTCGTAAATCAGGCCCAGATACAGATTGGTCCGGGCATCCGGCTGGATATTGTTCGCCTGTTTGAGGGCGTCCTCAGCCTTGACCAGATCGCCCTTCTCATAAAAGGCGACGCCCAGTTCGCGCCAGTTGGAGGCGCGATCAGGGTATTTGGCAATATCCTGATAAAATGCTTCAATGGCTTTATCATACTCACCCTGCTCGGTAAATTTCCGTCCCTGGTTATACAGGTTAGACGAGCACCCGGTTAGCAGGAGCAAAGCCAGCAGCACAGTTTTCCTAATCATATGCAGCCTCTTCTCTTTTACACCTGTTCGCCGGACCGGTTATGTCGCCAGTGGGCGGTAGATTTCCATCTTCCGCTTCGCTTCGACAAAGCTGTTGTCGAGTTCATACGCCTGCTTGAAATGATCGTACGCCTGCTTGTAATCGTACTTATCCATGTACTCCAGGCCGAGTGAATAATGCGAAGTCGCGTCAAAGGAGTCGGTGCCGCCTTTGTCGATCAGTTCCAGCGTCTCTTTGTCGAGCGTGACATCCAGTGATCCGGACAGTTCCTTGACCAGTTCCTTCTCCATCTTCGAGTATTCCGGCTTGCCCTCACGGTCGGCCTGGGCGATTATCTCCGAGGTCTCGACACTCACCACCCGAACCACCATGCGCGTGTTCTTGCTGTCGAGCTGGGTGATACTGCCGAAAATCATGAATTGCGCACCGAGGATTTTGCCGACCTTGACCGCCGTGGTTTTGTCCACCGCGCCCGATTTTTGAAGCTCGATCTCCTTGAGGATGAACTCGATCTTGTCGCGCTCGATAACCAGGAAAGAGGAAATCTTGGCAAAATCATAAGAGAAGAAATCTGCCAGCCCCTTGCTCAACATACCCAGCTTCTCCTGGTACTCGCCGGTGGAGAAATTGTCAAAGGGCATGATGGCGATCGTCTGCACATCGGCTCTGTCCTTGTCGCAAATCAGGCTGTTTTGCTCTTTAAGAAAATGGTACCAGCGATCACGAAGTTCCTGCGGCCAAATGTCGCGCGGCATGGGCACCGTGCACGGGCCGATCGCGGAAATCTTGTTTAGATACTCCAACGACTTTTGCAGATAGGCTTCGCCCTTGGCATAAGTGACGATACTCAGGACCTCAAAGATCGCGACACTGTCGAGCTTGGTGATATCCGGCCTCGCCAGCAGGCCTCCGGCGATCTCCAGCCCCTGATCGTACTCAAGATCATTGTAGAGATTGAGCGCCTCGGCCAGTTGATCGGCCACATTCGGCTCCTGGGCCAGGGCCGGACCGAACCCGAGGATCCCGACCGCCAGCATCAACAGCACAGAGCGAAGTATCCGTCGGTGTAGAACTGAATACCTCATGGTAACTCCTTTACCGGTAAAGGTTCTAAATATGGATTAATCTTTAGCGAAACAATGATGCCACACACAGGTGCATTTATTCAAAATCGAAAATCAGCTTATGGGTGCTGTCCACGACGACCATGATCGTGTCGGTTTCCTGATGCTCTTCGGCATCGATCACCAGGCTGGCCCGGATAATATGCCGTCCCTCCTTCAGGCGGAAGGTGTAGTTGGTCTTCTGCGGCTGAAGCTCACCATCGATATGGATAGTTGCCCCCCGCGGACGTGATCCAACCCTTACTTCACCTAATGTTTCTACCGGTTTTGGCGGCGGAAAGCTGAAATTATAACTACGCGTCAGAGTCTGTCCTTCGGCTACAATCACGGTATCAATCCGTCGCTTCTCCCGGGAGCGGCCGTTTTCAACCCTTATAATGTGCCGTCCCGGTTGAACCTCATGCCCCATCCGGCTCTTGCCGCGCCCGAGCAGCAAACCATCGAGATAGATATCACCGCTGGGGTTAACCGTAAACTCGATAGTTCCCGTGGGTGCCTCGGACGGCGCCACGTCAACCGTGAGACTGCGCCAGGCCGATGGTTCTCCGCGCAACCCGCCGGAACTGATAGGATATACGCGCCAGAAATAGTCTCCGTTTACCAGCCCGTTGCTAAAGGCAAAGCTACCGCTGGTCAGACCGGCAATCGTCTTGCCGTCGGAAAAGATCGAGTCGGTAGCGTACTCGATGATGTAGCTGCCGCCCTCTCCCGCCGTTTCCTGCCATGACATCTGAGGCTTATTATCATCGGCAAAGAGTGCCCCGTGGTCCGGTGCGATCAGTGTAACCGATTGCGGGAGCGTGGGGGCATCATCGGTTGGAAGCAGCCAGTAGCCCACGACGGCAGCCAGACAGAGCATTATCGCGCCGATCAGAATCGGTTTCAGGCGATTGCGTGATGAAGCCGGGCGCCTTGGAACCACTGCCGCATCTGTCTTTGCCTGCTCCTGCGCTGACGATTCCTGACCTATCGTGTGAACCGCCTCGCGCATTTCACCCGCCGTCTGGTATCGGTTCTCCGGTTCGCGATCGATTGCCTTGAGGATGACCGATTCAAGCTGGCCGGGTATAGCGGGATTGAGCTCGGTCGGATGCTTCGGATCGGTGAACAGCTTGGCATCGCGGATGGTAAACTCGTTATCCCCTTCAAAAGGCAGTTCACCCGTTACCATGTGGTAAAGAGTCGTACCGGCGGCATAGACATCGACCAGTGTGTAGTTGGTGTTTTCGGTCGGCGTGAACTGCTCGGGTGCCATATAGGGTGGCGTGCCGCAGGCGGTTCCGGCCAGGGTCAGGCTGGGATCGCTCTCTCCCTTGGCGATTCCGAAATCGATAATCTTGACCGTCCCCTCACTGTCGACCATAATGTTGCTCGGCTTGATATCACGGTGAAAAACGCCGCGCTGATGCGCAAATTCCAGGGTCTGGAGAACGCTGGCGATGATCCGGACCGACTCGTTGACCGACAGGCGGCCTTCGTTTTTCAGCTTCTCGTCAAGGGTGATGCCGTCGATATACTCCATTGCGATGACCGTATCATCGCCGTGAGTGAAGAAATGCTTGATGCGGCAGATATTCGGTTGTCCGTCGAGCAATGCCAGCTTGTCAGCTTCCTGTGTGAACCTCCGGGCCAGCCGTGGATCGGACAGGATTTTCAAAATGACCTTCAGATTGGGTACATCGCGATGGACAGCCAGGTAAACTTTGGCCATGCCGCCGGCGCCAATCTGTTTGAGCACCTTATAGTTGCCTATCAGTTCCTCTCCCATGAGAAAATGATACAGCATGTTTTTTTTCAAGGCAACATAATAGAATCAATAATATACTCGGCACCTGGCAGCCCGGTGAAGGATCGTTCTGATGCGAGATAGATCACCGTGATCAATGGCTGAATGCGTCAGATAACACTATGAATAGTCGGATACTCGGAC
>DAOWIC010000110.1 GCA_030641085.1 Calditrichota bacterium | reverse complement strand
TTTCAATTGCCGAACATTGCCCGGGTAATCCAACGTGGTCAGGTAAGCCATAGCCTCAGGCGATAGCGACGTGGTATCAGCAGGGTCGAACCGTTTCTGAAATTCACCAACCAATAACGGGACATCATCCAATCTCTCACGCAACGGCGGGACTTGAATCGGCAATACCGAGATGCGATAGTAGAGATCTTCGCGGAATTCTTTATCGGCCACCAGGCGGGGGAGTTCGCGGTTGGTGGCGCAGATGAGCCGAACATCCACCTGCCGTCTATCTGTAGCGCCAAGAGTTTCCACCTCGCCGGTCTCGAGTACGCGCAGAAGTTTCGCCTGGCACTCCAGCGGCAGGTCGCCAATCTCGTCAAGAAAGATTGTTCCTCGGTCGGCCAGGACAAACCTGCCCGGATAATCTTTCACCGCGCCGGTAAAAGCGCCCTTCTTGTGCCCGAACAGTTCCGACTCAAACAGGGTCTCGGGGATCCCGGGGCAGTTGACTTTAATAAACGGTTGCTCCCGGCGTCCACTCTGCAGGAATACGCGGGTTGCGACAAGCTCCTTGCCGGTACCGTTCTCGCCGGAAATCAATATCGTAGCCTCCGATGGCGCGGCCTGATCGATGGTGCCCAGCAGTTTTTTGATCGCCCTCGACTTGCCCACAATCTGCGACTGGCGATCGATCTCTTCCACCAGCAGCGATCGCTGGCGGTTCGCCTCGGCCAGCATCAGCGCTGTTCTCACGCTGGATATGAGCTTCTCAGGAGGAACCGGTTTTTCTATATAGTCTATCGCGCCGAGGCGAATTGCCTCCAATGCCACCGGAATATCCGACTGACCCGAGATCACCAGCACCATCGGGGCCGGCGGCTCCTCGGAGAGTCTCTTCAGAAATTCGATCCCGGAGATACCGGGCAGATTAAGATCGAGCAGGATCAGCGCGAAATCAGCGCGGCCACACAGTTTGAGCGCCTGCTCGGCGCTGGCGGCCGTACTGGTCTGATAACCCTCGTCGTTGAGCAGGGATGAAAAGGATGACGTGATATTCGGCTCGTCATCAACTATCAGAATTCTGGTCGGCATCTTCCTCCGTGCGCGGTAGGCTGATTGTCACGGTTGTGCCCGCACCTTCTTCGGATTCAATCATCAGGCTGCCGCTTATCTCGTTCACTGTTTTGTCCACCACGGCCAGACCGAGGCCGCTGCCGTCGGACCGGGTCGTGTAATATGGAATGCGGGCCGAGGATGCCACCTCCTGGCTCATCCCCTTGCCGTTGTCCTGTACCCTGATAAGAATATCGGACTCGGTGCCGCCAAGCGATAGCTCAATCTTTCCTTTCGGTTCGGTTGCCTCGGCGGCGTTTTTCAGCAGGTTGTGCAACGCTTCGCGAAAATAGGTGGCGTCGATACGTGCGAACATCTTTTCCGCCGGTAGCTTTATGGCAAAATCGTAATCGGTCATCTGCTCGCGGTAAAGCTCCGCGACCGAAGCAAGCAGGTCATTCAGGCAGACGGTTTCGAGTTTGGCCGGCGGCAATTTGGCCAAACGCGAGAATCGTTCGGCCAGTTCAGTCAGGTGTTTTAATTCTTCCGATGCCGCCCGGAGCGGTTCTTTTATCTGCTGCAGGTGATCGCTGTCCTCAAGCGATTTCTCGATTCGATAAAGCGAGACCATGATGGGCTGCAGCGGGTTTTTCAGTTCGTGCGCGAATCGGCGCGCGACCTGACGCCAGGCGGCCACTCGTTCGCTCTGGGCGAGGCGGGTGGTGGTTATTTCCAGACGGCGGGCCATCAGGTTAAAATTGGTAATCAGCGTTTGAATCTCACCGACCCCGGATGACTCCACCTGCTGATTGAAGTCACCTCCGGCGATACGGCGGGAGGCACGGCTGAGTTCCAGCAGTGGGTGTGACAGGCTGCGGGCGATGCGCGAGGAGAAATAGTAGGACATGATCAATGTCACCAGCCCGATGACGACAAACATGGCGGCCAGAAAATAAAGGTAATTCCCCAGCAGTGCCCGGCGCGAGCTGACCCGGGCCTGGTTCGCCTGAACCGCCTGCATTAAACGGCCGTACTGCGGACCGTGAATCATCCCTCCAACGACAGAGCCACCATCGGGCATTTCCACCCGGCAATACTGGTAAAAGATGCTGTCCTGCTGGATAAAGCCCTGATCGCGTTCGACAGTCGCCAGTTTTTCCACCAGGGCCGGCGTTATTGGTTTCCGGCTGTGCGTCGCCGTGTAAATTGTGTCGCTGATCTTAACAAGAAAATCTATCGACGGCTGACCTGCATCGGTTTCCCGCATCGACCACAGCATTCCTGCTTTGATGTGTTGAAACCCGAAGTCGTTATAGTAACCGGTCAATTCGTTGGAAAACAATTGCTGGTCCGGTTGATGTGAGAAAGAGCTCTCCGAGGCAAAGTAGTACCCGATCAAGGCCAGTATTATGGACGGTGTCAGGGAGAAAAGCAGGAAGAGTCGAAACAGTCTTTTTCCGAAAGTAGATTCCATCGTTATCGGAATCGCTCCTGGTAGTCGGCCAGTGCCTGGATGTGCGACTCAAAGGCGATCTTCTCCGGCAGATTGTCAAAGCTGAACCAGGCTACCTCGAGGGCGTCATCGGCTGCTTTCAACTCACCGCCGACCACCTCGGCCAGGTAGAGCATGAGAACCGCGTTATTGCGCGGGTCATCGGTGCCTGAATAGACCTCGAAGAACGAAGTCAGTTTTACCTCAAGGCCGGTTTCTTCCCGCACCTCCCTGACCGCGGTCTGGGTCGGGTGTTCGCGCCATTCCATAAACCCGGCCGGGAAACACCACCAGCCGATTCGGGGCGGGTGGGCCCGCTTGACCATCAGGATCCGGTCGTCCTCGACAATTACTGCGCCTGCAGCCGGAATCGGATTCTGGTAGAACACGAAATCGCAGTCCTGTTCGCCGCAGGCCAGACGTGTCTGCCCGTCGAGATGTTCTTCCTTGAGAGTCTTGCCGCAATAGGGGCAGTACCGGTAGCCGCTAAAACGATCCTTGCGGCGGTTAAGCTTCTCGGCATCGAAATTCTTATGTTTGTCGTTCATGACCTGTCATTACCTCGTTTACTTTCAGGGCTACGATAGTCGTGTCGTCGCGCGGCGGATCCATCGGGTCAAACCGCCGAACATCATCGAGAATCGAATTTATCAAGGTCTCCGGATCAACCCGGCGCTGATCGCATACGAACTTCCGAATCCGGTCCTCGGTATACTCTTCCTCTTTTTCGTTCATCGCCTCGGAAAGACCGTCGGTGAAGAAAAAGAGCAGGTCGTCTTTTTCGAGCCTGACCGACGCCGAACGGTATTCCATCATCGGCAGCGCGCCAATGATCGGCCCGCCGTCGGTGAGCAGTTCAATATCGCCGTTGGCCCGAACCAGCACCGGATAGTTGTGTCCGGCGTTGGCGTACCGGAAGACATTGCACGTCGTGTCAAACTCGCCGTAAAACAGGGTCACATATGTTTCCGCCGACGATGATTTACATATCTGCTCGTTCATGTTTCGCAGCAGGCTGTCGATCGGGATACCGTTGTTGACCTCACTGCGCAGAATCGCCTGGATCTGCGCGATCATCAGGGCCGCCGGCATACCCTTGCCGGAAGCGTCGGCGATGACCAGCCCGCACCGATCCTTATTGATCTGAATGAAGTCGAAGAAGTCACCCCCGACCGTACGAGACGGTGTGGAGTGCATCGATATTTGCAGGCTCTCATACGCGGGCGGTTTGGAAGGCAGCAGATCGAGCTGAATCTGGCGCGCCATCGAGACCTCCTCCTGGAGGCGGACACGTTCGAGCGACTCGACATAGAGCCGGGCGTTGGTCAGCGCCGTCACCATCTGGTTTGAAAGCACGCCCAGCAGATTGAGGTCCTCCGATGAATAGCTGTAACCGGCAGCCTTGTCGGTAAGGGCCACGAAGCCGAGCAGGTGCTTGGAGTCCTTCATCGGCAGGATCAATTTGACATTATTGGTTTCAAGCTGCTCGGCGAGGTCGGATCCGTCATGATAGTCACTGAGGGAGCGGAAATAAGTGGGCGTGTCGAGCAGGTTGATCCCGCGCAACATCATATCCTCGCGATCGATCAGCGTTCGCCGCGGCTGATCCTCACCGGGAAGCAGGGCGTATTCGCTTACCTGATCGTCGTACAATACAAAATAAACCCGTTCCACCAGCAACGTTGTTTTGAGTGTCTCTTCGATAATCTGGCGCAACTGGACCGGGTCAAAAAGGGATATCACCTGGCGCGAAAAACGTTCGATAACATTGCGGTGATCGGTCCGGGTTCGGATAAACAGCGAGCGGACCGCCTCGTCAATCCAGTTGTTGATTGGCTGAAAGAGCAGCAGAACCAGAATAATAAAGGCGTAACTGACCATCTGGGCCTGGTCGCCGAAAACCGGTTCCAGTATCTGCTGCGATTCAATCACCAGCAGGACATAAAGCCCCACCAAGACCGCCGAGGTGATGGAATAGACAAACGACTGCCGGAATACCAGCCGAACATCGAGAAACTGGTAGCGGATGGTGGCGTAGATAAGGATACTCGAGGCGGAGATCACCGCGATTATCATCAGGATCGACTCGATTTGCTGAGGGAACTCATAGGGAAGGATAGCCGCGCCGAGATCGGCGATAACATAAGTTCCCAGGCCGATGCGGGTCGCCCAGAGAACAACCTTGGTCTGGGTCAACATTCGCGGATTGGTGACGAACTTCCGTCCCGACTCGAGAAAATAAAAGGCGGTCAGGACATAGACCAGGTTGATGATGCCGGAGATTACGATATGATATGTGTCGACCACGCTCAGCAGCAGCGTCAACCAGGATACAAGCAACGCCAGCGGTTTGAGAATAATGGTGGAAAACGACTCTTCGGTCGGTTCAATCTTCAACTGGCTGAGAAACTCCACCAGTTTGCCGAACCATAGCACGACCACCTGGTGCATGATCTGCGGAATGAAAACCAGGTAGCGCAGGCGCGGGTGTTTGAAGTCCTTGAAACGATCGGCGGGGAAGATCCACGAAAAGACCAGCAACAGGGGGAAGAAGAACTCCCAGACATAGTGGAAGGCGTACATGGTCGATTCTTCCAGCCGGGTGGTTAGCGTAGACGGGTCCACGACCGAGCCGAGAGCCATAAAGACAGGCCCCAGACCGGCGCAGAACAACATTGCACCGGTGACCCGGTTAAGCCGGTTGGTGAAATTGTCTCGCGTGATGGTTATTGCGAGAAAGATCAAAAACCCACCGGTTAGAAAATAAAGTATGGTTGTTACCAGCTCTATATTCATGGACCCAAAAAAACTGTTGGGGGTTTACTTGATTGCCTTGCTGATGGTGATGGTCGTGCCGTCGTCGGTGGCGTCGATGTCCACCTGATCCATCAGCGATCTGACGATAAAAATGCCTCTGCCTACCTCTTTGAGCAGGTTCTCGTCCGCGAGCGGATCGGCGATTTCGTCGGGACAGAATCCTGTGCCCTCGTCGGATACCGTTATGGATACGGTATCGTCTTCGCGCGATATCCCTACTTTCACGAGCTTCTCTTCGTCCGCCTGGCTGCCGTGGGCGACGGCATTATTGACCAGCTCCGATACCGAGATCGCGATATCGGCGATGGTCGACTCATCGGTGCCATAGCCTCTCAGGATACCTTCAACGAAAACATCCACATCCGTAAGATACTCCAGCGAGGAGGGGACAATGATGGTGTTTCCCGTGATGACAGGTTTGTTCATATTGTCTGATACTCCTAAAAAAACAGGCAGGACAACAGCGCGCCTACCTGTAGATTTGTGCTTCTATATCCTGACAAAAGTGCATGTCTACTCGAAGGATTTGATCGCCTGCTCCAGATTATCATACGAGTCGAAGACCGTTACGAGTTTCGTAATTGTCAGAAGTGATTGAATTTTATCCGTAACGTTGGCCAGTTTTAACTCGCCGCCACTGTTGCGCAGGGTCGTATAGCCGGAGATGAGAATTCCCAGGCCGGTCGAATTCATCCAGTCAACCTGCCCCAGGTCGATTATCACCTGTTTCTTATCGTGCTCGATGTACTCATAAAGCTTGTCGTGTAACAGGCTGGCGTCGGGGCCTCCCATGATTTTGCCTTTCGGCTCCAAAATCACTACACCATCCAATTCACGGTCGGTAAGTCTCATCTTATACCTCCATGAGTCGGTTATCTCATGTTACGTCGGTCTCGGGTCCGGTTTCGCGTCGCCTTACCGCGACCAGCCTGCTCGGCCGGCCAGCGGGCGCGGCTCCCGAGGCCTCTCGTTTTCTTTCTAAGTCTTTAATTAGCTTAAAATTGGAATTCAAGTCAAGGTTATTTTCAAAGGCGGACTGCTCAAATAGAAAGTGCCGCCGGCAGAGCTACCGGCGGCACTTCAAAGCACTCTATTATTTGCGGCTCAGACCGCTATCTTCTTTTTTTTCTCCTGGAC
>DAOWIC010000130.1 GCA_030641085.1 Calditrichota bacterium | reverse complement strand
TTGTTTACAGCCTGCTCGCCGTCCTCCTCGGCGGCGCCGGAACCGCTGCGGCCCAGTTGGCCCCAGTCGATGAACCCGCCGTCTGTTATCAGTGCCACGGCGACGTAGAACAACTTGGCACTAAGAAACACGTCCACACCGCGTTTGAAGGCGGCGTCTGTTCGGAGTGTCACAACCCGCACGCCTCGAAGCATGCCTCGCTGTTGGTCGACGCCGAAGCCGGTCTGTGCGTCTCTTGCCACGAGGATATCGCCGACGAACTGGCCCTGACCTCGGCCCATAAGCCGGCTGCCGACGGCTCCTGCGGCAAGTGCCATCATCCTCACGCCTCGGATTTTCCGGCGCAGCTTAACAAGGAGGCATCGGCTCTCTGCCAGGACTGCCACGCCAATTCACTGGGCTGGGAAAGCATGGCCTCCGTGCACGCCCCGGTGGCCGAGGGCGAGTGCCTGACCTGTCACGCCAAACACGGCAGCCAAAACGACAATCTGCTCAGCAGTAAAGTGCCCGACCTCTGTTTTGACTGCCATGATCCGGATCAGGATTTTCTCAGCGTTCACAAGGGGTATGATTTGAGCCAGGCCGACTGCGCCACCTGCCACGACCCGCATGCATCGGGGATGGCCAGTCTTTTGCGGCCGAATCAGCACTCGCCGTTTAAAGGCGGCAACTGCAAGTCCTGTCACGGCAGCGGCACCGGTCCGGACGCGTTTGTTATCAAGGGCGGTGTGACCGATCTATGCTACAAATGTCACCGAGCGATAAAGAACGATAATATGGAGTTGGCGTATCACGGGCACCTCGAGGGCGACATGTCGTGCAGCAATTGTCATAACCCGCACACTTCGAGCGCCGAGTTCCTGCTGGCCGCCGATCAGTCGGTGCTCTGCCTGCGGTGTCATTTCAACGATCCGCAGCACAAGAATCGGGAGGCCTATCTGACTCACGATGCCATGGATTGTTCCATGTGTCATGCGCCTCACGGCGCCGATAACGAGAGTTATCTCAAGACGCTGGATGTAGATCTCTGCGCAGATTGTCATGGGGCGGCTCACGCCACGTCGCACCCGGTTGGCGAGGGCGTGATCGATGCCCGAACCGGCCAGGAATTAACCTGCCTGACCTGTCACCAGTTACACGATCCGCCGTTCGAGCAGTATCTGCCGCTTGATCCGGCTATGGATCTGTGTATTCAGTGTCATAAAAAATAGCCGGCCCACTGCCGGCATAAAACGAAGCGGCCGTGATGAGCAGAGGGTGCCATCGCGGCCACTTTCGTTAAGGGCTATCTGTTCTTCCGCTTCACTCGTTGTGAAGCATCCTCAGGGATTATCTGAAATCAGATCACAATTCCTTCCACCCCGGCATGCTCATACTGCCGTCGTATGACCTCCGGGAGAAATCGCGCAGATCGCGGTCATAGTGGAAACAGGCCTGATTCTCAATAACAATCGCGTCCGCGACCACCGAGCCATACAGATCGGTATTGTTCTCCACATAGAAAATAGCATCAGGGCCGTAAAAGGAACCATAGAACTTGGTGTCGTTGGACAACGTGAAACTGTCTCCCTGGGAGTAGATGACAAGGTCGGCCGGTGAACCGCCGTTATTTATCGAGGTAATGTTCTCCAAATTGATATCACCGGTCATATAGATTACCACCGAGGCTCCTTCAACGAGGTCTATACTGGCGGCGTTTTCAAGATAAATATCCGAGAAATAGTAGACGCCGCTGGAGAGGGTCAGACTACCCCACTGGGAGACCTGCAACTCGTGGGTGTCCGGGTCATAGTCAAAGTTGGCCCCGGAGAAACCGGATGGCGCGTTATTGACCGTTTCGGCCCAGTCAAACTCCTCCTGCGGGACGATTTCGACTTCGCGAGGATCGGCGCCGGTGATAGTGTCGCCGGACACGGACGATGTCCAACTGATCGTAATACCGGTGTCAAGGGCACTGACCACATCGCCGCCGATCGTGGCGACATTGTCGACAAATATCGTACCGTTGGAGCCAACATCGCCGGAGGTATCGGTACTCGTCTCTATGTATGACCCCGAGTCGGAATTATATGAATCGGTGCAGGTTTGGTTGATGACCGACACCGTGCTGTCGCCGAACAGGGCAAAAGAGAACGGATTGGTGTAGTTGGGGACGACGATAGCCTCGAGGTTGGACGTAGAGCCGTGAACTGTCGCCGTGGCACGAACGATCAGCGTATCATCAAGCCCCGCCTGGCTGTTGGAGTCTATGATCAGCACCCAGTAGGCGCCGTTTCCGAACGACTCGTTGGAGTAGCCGGTGCGCCATTCATTATCGTCGTTAAGCTGGCGGAAAGCGCGATTCAATCCGGCCTCGGCTACGTAAAACGCCGACTCCTGGTGTAACTGATTAAAGGTGAGATCGATATCGGTGTTGGCCCGATCAACGGCCATGATCGCCACCAAACTAAGCATACCCATCAGAGCCAGGACTGCCAGAAGGGCGACACCGCGATTATTCGTTACCCTCTTACTCATCTCATATTCCCCGATTATCTCATGTTTCTCATATGGATTCGATCACCAAGGGAGAATTCCCGGTAACCGCCGTTCAGCGGAAAGGTCTCGTCCGGACGTTCGGTCTCGGCCGAGATAGTTACTACCATATTTGCCGAGTCGATCGGCACAAAATTGATGGCGGTGATGAAGTCGGCATAGGCGCTGGCATTCTGGCTGTTTAACTTCTTCATCAGCCTGTAAATCTCTCTGGCCTCTTCATCCTGGACGTCGTCGCTGGCATAAGGCTGCAGGAAATAGCGGATAGTATCGACCGGCTGGGTATCCCGGTAAAAGACCATCAACGTGTCGGCCTCAACGGCATACGCCGGGTGATCGTCATCAAGCAGGTATCCGGCCATGCGCAGGTTCTTCTTGATGTCGTCCAGGCAGACCCGGCACATATGCTGGATCTCCGATATTTCATACTGGGCCTCGGCATTCTGATTGATATCGGCAAAGAAGCGAGTCGCGGCGGTAGTGATAATGCCGGTAATCATAGCGGCCATCATCACCTCAATCAGTGAAAAACCCCGCTCGTTTCGGATTCGTTTGGATCTGAAAAGTTTCATAGCCAGTGTCCCTCGCCTGAGCGCTATTCTCAGTTTTCTTCCGCGCCCCCGGTGGTTGACCCCAACCTGCCGTAGCACCTTTGCGTCATCGTTTTCTACTGGATCGTATTATCCAAAATGCAATATCGCTGCCGTGAGATGTCAAACGTGCCGGAGAGTTGCAATGGGCTAATTGACAATGACTTACTTCGCGCCCCCGACCTCCGTTGTACCTCATGGGACGGGTTTGTGTGGGTCATACACTATAATCTTACGTAGAATAGTAGCCATTCTCACCCGCGACAAATTAAGGTGATTTTTGCCCTCTTTTGACCGATTGTTCAATTTTGGGGCAGCCAAAAAAGATTGTTGCCGAACCGGCTTGAGCCTATTATGAGATCGGATTCAATCCCGACTAATGAGGACCTAATGACTGATTACAATTATGACGGCCGGCGGTTTGTCGGTCTGGTCAATTACGATGACGGTGATCTCACCCGCGAAACACTATTCAGCTACCTCCAGAAGGAAAACACAGTCTGGGGAACGTTCGAGGGCGGGCGGATTCGGATCGGCACGCTGGTGGCCGATGTCAAGCCGGACGGGTCGCTGGATATGCGCTGGCTATATCTCAATATCGACGGCGATTTTCGTTGGGGGAGCTGTATTTCCGTGCCGGAAATACTGCCCGACGGGCGATATCGGCTTTTTGAGAGCTGGACCGATTTTACAGCGGAAGAAATCACCGGTACATCGGTAATAGAAGAAGTGCGGCAGGTCGACCAGCGATAAGCACTGACTGTATGGGCCATGTTTATTATAGTAATGTAAGCACCCGATCTCATTGGAGGGTAATAAGATGTATCAATTTCATATAAGCCGATCTCTGCTGATTGTTATGATTCTGGCGGGTTCGCTGCTTTTATCCTGTGACAGCGGCGCCGGGAGCGATCCGGACCTTGCAGGGACCAACGACCCGGTCGAGAATCCGCCCGTAACAGCGGAGATAAGCCAGGCGATCCTGTTTGAAATTTCGCATGTCAACTACGCCTGGGGGTATGTCTGCCGTGGTCTCTATGTCGATAGTCAGGGATATGTCTACACCTATGACCACAGCGATCAGTACTGGAACCCGGGCAACAACGGCTTCTTCATGGAACAGCAGCTTCTTGAGAAATACAGCCACAATTCGGTGCTGGTCGATTCGGTCACGCTCGAAACTCTGGGCGAGATGTATCAGCAAATAAAACCGGCCGCCGAGGGTGCCCTTTCGGAGCGAGTTAATCGCTGCAATGACGCCGGGGGGCAGTTGTATAGCGCCTACGTCGTCGATAGCAGGGCGTCCAAATACTATCCGGTTTTAGTTTACGAAGCCGGTGACTGGGCCCAGAAGAACCTCTCCGACGCAGCCACGCAGCTTTTCGCCTGGCTGCAGACGCTCAACGACAGCTCCTACGCCAACCCGGCCTGCGAATATCCGGAAGATTAAACGGCCGGATGTATTTATACTCATTCCGGCTGGAGGACATATGAGCGCCGATGATCTGATTCGTCAGATGCACGCCTATTACCGCGATTGCGCTCCGTGGCACGACGACTATATGAGCTATACGGACAATGCGTCTATGGAGGCGCTGCTCGGTCCGATCATTGATCTTATCGAAGTAGATCTCGTCGGCAAACGTATTCTCGAACTCGCCTGCGGAACCGGCAACTGGACTCAGGTTCTGGTCAAGCGAGCCGGCTCGGTACTGGCGACCGATACACATCGTTCGTCGATTGATCTCGCCCTTGCCAAAACGTACGAAAGCCCGCATGTTGAGTTCAGGGTGGCCAACGCATATCGGTTGAGCGACTTTATCGGTCCGGAGGATGGCCCATTTCAGGTTGTCTTTGCCGCCGACTGGTGGTCGCATATGCCGAAATCATTGATACCGGGATTTCTCGATCGGCTTCACACGCACCTTGTACCGGGTGCGACAGTGATCATGCTCGATATGACGCCGAAAGATAGCTTGATAATGCCCGACTCCTATTACGATGATGAGGGAAACTACATCCACCCGCGCACTCTGCCTAACGGCAAGCAGTATTTTGTAGTGAAGAACTTTCCTTCGGAGCAGGAACTATATGCGGTCGTGTCTCCACGCGGAAGTCAAATAGAGTACCACGAAAATCATCCCCTGCGCCGGTGGCTGCTCAAATACGTGGTGGCATAAGGTGCGGGTTGCTGAATTGATTTCTGGACTGCGGAGGAAGGGGGGATTTAATGAGCCTGATCGCAATATCATATCCGGAGCTTGAACCGGATGACATGGATTGGATTCAGCGGTTCCGGTACGAGCAGGACAGCAATTACAGCCTGCTCGGGCCACACTTCACGCTGGTTTTTCCAACCGATACTGTGGAACGCGACAAGTTTATCGACCATGTTCGTCCGATTGTCCAACAGCGGCCGGTCATTTCGTTTGTTAATCGCTGCGCAACCGTTGTGCCTTACCGCGACAAAGGCGGCTGGCACATCTTTCTTGTGCCGGATGAGGGTTTCAGTGAGATAGTCAAGCTCCACGACCGATTGTATACCAGATGTCTGGTCGGATCGCTGCGCATGGATCTGAATTTCATCCCGCATATGACCGTCGGCTTTAACGACAGCGCCGAAAAGTGCAAAGCCCTGGCCGATGAACTGAACGCGATGGATTTTCAGATAGCGGGGCGCCTTACATCGGTGGATATCGCGGATTATGACGGCTGTCGTGTCGAGAGCATTGAGCGGGTAACGCTGAACCGGTGACGGTTGGTCAAATAAAGCCGTGATTGGCCAACCAGTCGATTGACTCCGTCATCTTCTCAAATGCCACCTCCAGCCCCCAGGTAGCCTCCGGTGCGTACTCATTGAGGGCATGGCAGACATCTACCATCTCAATCGTGCCTTCGCCCAGTCCCAGGTGCTCGTCCGATTCACCATGATTGTCATGAAGATGCACATAGCCGATGCGGTTGCCCAACTCTTCAATCCATTTCACGACGCCCAGGGTAGAGTGGCAGTGGGCATGACCGATATCGAGGCAAATATCGAGACGTGGATCACCAACCGCGGCTATCACAGCGAATAGCAGACTCGGATCGCGCTCGAGGACATTCTCCAGGTGGAAATGCATCGTCTCCGGAGTACTGTCGAGAAAGTCGCGCCAGAACAGGGTCGAGCGCGCCAGCCATCCGCTCGGCCGACTGGTGCCGGGGACATAGCCGTGGTGCAGCACGATTCGCTCGATATCAAGATCACGCGCCATGCTCACCGCCTCGTCGAATCTTTTGCGGGCGAGATCGCGCACCAGGGTGTCGAAACTTCCCGCGCAGAGATCGCCGAACGGACCGTGAAAGGCGCGGTCGGCAATACCGTCGATAGCTTGCTTGTGAATCCTGACCGCATCTCTCTCGCGTTCGATATAGCTCGGATCGTAAAACGCCTGC
>DAOWIC010000297.1 GCA_030641085.1 Calditrichota bacterium | reverse complement strand
GCGTTCGCAACGACCGTCTTTGGCTGGTGCTATGCGATTTTTTCAGGAGGGGATATCATGGATTTACTAAAGCTAATTCTCTGTGCGGCAATGCTGGTGGCACTTTTCATCGGGTGCGATGATGACAGCAGCCCAACCGGCCCGGTCCCGCCGATTCTGATCACCGCCGAGATCATATCGCACCATTGTTATGAGCCGTACGACTTTGTGCATCCCCCGGTCGACGCCGCCGTCAAAATCATCGACAGCACCGGCTACACGATTTCGGTGCCGGTCAAGGATTCCGGCTGGTTCTGGACCCGGGTTTACCCGCGCCGATACAGCATTGTGATCGAAACCGCCAACACCTGGCCCGATACTTTCTTCAATGTCGATATTCAGGCGGACACGAGCATTCTTTTCGACATCTACGATATGTACACTTACACCGACAAACTCGACTTCAGCTTTTACTACAAAGCTGAGCGGCTCGAAGAAGCGCGAGAGCGTGAGATTATAGACGAGATAAACGATCTCGCTGGCAATATCCTCCTGCCGTCAGAGGCCTCCCGCGAAGTGATCGAGACTTCCTGGGGCTCGGTGCTGGTCACCTATGGAGTGCCGGTGGTGGACGGATGCCCGATCTGGTACGCTTTCGACACGGTCTGGGCAATAAGAAACCAGGGACTGCTCGAACTGCCACCGGACTTCACTGTCGATCCGGGATTTTTCCCCTGTCTCATGTGAAAGCCGGAGGGAAATGGCGAGCATATATCTCAGGAGGGGATATCATGAAACTTATCAAGTTGATTTTCTGCGTCGCTATGCTGGTGGCACTTTTCATCGGGTGCGATGATGACAGTAATCCGATCGGTCCGTATCCACCGATAGCTGTGTCCGGCGAAATCATCTCGTACCATTGTGCCGGTTGGGGCGGCTTTACACATCTGCCTGTCGATGCAACCGTTGAAATAATCGATAGTACCGGCTATTCGTTTTTTGTGCCGGTCAAGGACACCGGTTGGTTCTGGACCCGCGTATATCCGCGGCGATACACGATTGTAGTGGAAACCGCCAACACCTGGCCGGATACTTTTGAGAATGTCGATATCCAAGCCGACACGATGTTGGCTCTTTACGTATCGGATGACTTCGACTATACCGACAAACTCGATTTCTGTTTCTACTATCGGGCCGACAGTCTCGGAGAGGTGCAGGAGCGCGAGATAATTGATGAGATAAACGGTCTCATCGATAGTATCTTTATTCCGAATGAGGCTTCCCGCGAAGTGATAGAATTTTCGCTTGGCGTGATCGTAGTCTATGGCGTGCCGGTTCGCGAGGAATACCGAGTTTGGTATGCCTACAACGCAGTCCGCAAGATAATCAACGAGGGACTGCTCGAGTTGCCCCCGGACTTTTATGTCGATCCGGGGTCCTTTATCTGTTTGGACTGACGGGGGGCGTGCCTCCTGGTCACTAAACCGTCATTCGATCTTGTCACTTTTGCTGAGGTTGTGCCGAGCACAGAGAATCCGAACATTATCCGCCGTTATGCTTGAGCCGCCCTTCGAGTACGGTATGACATGGTCGAAATGCAGCTCATCCTTTTTTCCACAGATGGTGCACTTACCGCCATCTCGCTTCCATACTTCTTTTTTGATTTCCGTGGGAATGATCCGAGACCTTGCTCTCAATCTTGTCTGTTCGCCGTTTGTGATTTCGGAAGATAGTCTAAGGCGGAACTTAAACACATGACGCCCCTGCAACAGACTGAGCTCATAGTCAATCACGTGAAAGATTCCCTTGAACGACCATACACCTGAGAACAGTTTTTCGTAAACCTTGACCGACTCTGGACTTCCGCCCTTCCGAACTCGCTTCACAGCATTCGCAAACAGACCGTTCTGAGTGAGTCTGCCGGTCTTAGTGTAGTAAGGCTGATCCACTGCTTTTAGATCGGGTTCGCTGGATTTTCTGGGCGCATCGTGCCCCTCATAGACAATTGTCATGTTGTCATCAAGGATGACATCGTTGTATGGCGCGTTGGACCTCTGTGACATTAAGATGACGCTGTAGGGAGGATTGAGCCGATAATTCATACCGCGCTGCAATGTCTGCACTTTTTCGGTGTCGCACATCTCTCTGTAGGTCAGAATATCATCTTTCATGCCCTTACTCCCACTTGAAAAACTCCGGGATCGTGCCGGTCTCGATATCGATACCCACCCCGTAGTTGTTCGCCCCGAAAGTCGAGTTGGTTCGCGACGGTTGCAGCCACAGGCTATTCTCTTTCGCCAGCGGATGCGGCGTCTCGTCTTCGCCGCTAAACTCAAAATACGAATCACTGCCGCCGATATCAATAAACCCGCCGAATGATTTGGCATAGCTGTAATACAGCGTCAGTTTCGAGGGCTTGTCGTAGTACTTGCGGTAACTCGCCTCACCCAGTCCGGGGGTGTCTTTGCCGAGGTAATAATTGTCGTTGCCGCCGATATCGATCAAAAAAGCGTTGGAGCGTATCTGCGCCAGACCCATCGAGATCATCTTCGCCCGATAAACATCATTGCCGCCCTTGTTAATCAGCAGGGCGTTGGTGAAATCCCAGCCGAATCCGAGCGCCGCCCCCGCGGTCTCGAATAACTCGTGGCGGTCGTCGCCCGCTTCGTCCAGCAGGATGCCGTTGGAAAAATGCGCTCCGGAACCCTGCGTGAAATAGCAGGACTGATAAATATCGTTACCGTTGCGATCGACCGCAATGCCGGTGCCGAACCAATAGCCGACCCCAAGCGTCCAATTGCCGGAGTAATAGTGGTCGTTGCCGTGAATGTCGATCAGGGCGCCCAGTCCGCCCGCCCATGAATGACCGTCGGAACCATCGCCGCGTCGGCCGAACCCGGCCCCCTGTGCTTCGTTGCCGTTTATCTTATGCTCGCTGTGATAGTCACCGCGATTGTAGACATTCGAGTACGGTTCGGCGGTATACTTGTCGTCACCTTCGAACGAGGCGCAGACACCCACTCCGCCGCCGACACCGCCCAGCCCTTGACCGTTGCCGTACAGATAGTAATTGTCTTTGCCGCTGGCATCCAGACAAAGACCGATACCGAAATAGCCGCATCCCTGCGCCGACAGATTCGCCCGGTAATCATCGTCACCGTCACGGTCCAGCATGAAGCCCACGCCAAGCATCCCGGCTCCCTGAGCGAAGACCGAACCGACATAGCGGTCGTTGCCGCGGGTGTCGATCAACGCGCCGACTCCGAGCAGTCCGACGCCACAGGTGGGCGGATGGTTCCCTTCATTGTAGCCATAATAGTCATCACCGTCGAGATCGATCAGGACCGAGACCGGATTGGCCAATGACGAGGTTGCACCGGGACTGCCGTGGTAAAGCATATTGCGTCCGAAATCTATTACCAGCAGCGTGTTAGTGGCGTCATACTCGGTCCAGCCATGTTTGATGCCGGTCGATGATGTCGCTTTGGTGGGAGGGCGCTTGTCCATCTGCTGCCGGGCCGAAAAGAGAGCGATCTTCCCGAATGGAGTCTCAAGCTCCCATTCGTAATCGGCTGGAATATCATCGACATGGGGCAGGAGCGCCCGCTCGGCCTGTTCGGCGGCGGCCGCGACTTTGAGTGCTGCATAATGAAGCGAGGGCCAGTCGATCGTCGCCGCCAGATCATCAAGCTCACTATAATAAACCAGACCATCCGACTGAGTATCGGCCAGATCGCGGATAGCGAACGCTCGCGCCATATCCCCCGAATCGCAATTGCGGAACGCAAGCTGCCGCCAGTGAATAGCGTCGGCCAGATTGGTGACCAATTGCGCCAGAATCACTTTGACCGTATCGGGCAGCAGGTTTGTCTTTTCCTGTATCTCTGCGGCAATATCCGGCCGCTCTGCTTTGGAGCCGAAGGTGTAGTACTCGATCTGTTGTCCTGCCAGCGCGTAAAGTTTTTCTATCGCCGAAACGAGCGGCGTTTCGGTCGCCGGGGCCGGGATCAGGTTGGTCGAGTAGGCCCGAAATCCTCCCAGGCGGCGGTCAACGCCGGGGCTGTAGACCAGCTTGTAGAGGCCATCATCGGTGCTGTCGGCAAAGGCCGGGTCAAGGTACAACTCGACCGTGTTAGCCATGACGGTGGAGTAGTCGTACAGCTTGAGCGGTTCGGCGAAGAGAGCATCGAACGAGGTCAGACGGTGGGGGATATCGAGCGGGAACCGGTTCCAATAACCGGCAGGATCGTAACCCAGGTCGGCGCGAGTAAATCCGACCTCGCCCAACACCCGGCCGAGGATATCATCGCTCGGCTCGGCGGAGAGACTTCCGGTAAATGCTATTAGCAGCAGCAGGTGGCAGATGACTATTCTCATATCGCTTCTCCCGGAATATCAGGGTTGTATTAACCTAAAATATAGATAGACCGGTCAAAGTAAAACAAAACAGTTGACTCGTATACGGCGATTGAGGCGCTTTCAGACCGCTGCGCCGACCGCGAACCGGCGTCCGGCGCAGGTTTGCACTTTGATTCACAGTTCTGTCGGAGGACACCAATGTTGCAACGATTTGCCGGTCTCGCTCCGGGTACACCGGCGGTCGTATGCTACTCTTGATGAACGCCTATCCTTCAATATATCAACAAGATAACATTCGACTCGGACGATTGGATCGAAATTAGCCGGTTGCGGCATAGCGGATGCATTAGGCCTATGCAGATGACTGACAACTTAGGAGATGAAATGTTAGAAGGTAGATATCAACGAGGGTTTTCCGACGAAAGGCTGGCCGCCAATATCGAGCCGCGGATTCGCAAGGATGACCGGGGATACTTCATTATGTCCCTGTCTGAGAATACCAAAGTCTATCTTGAAGACTATTATCAATTTCTGGAACTGACCTACGCCAACGCAGCAATCGAGCGGGAGCGGATTCGTCACCGGGTTTCTGGGATCGACAGCGAGCGAGTCGAGACCCTTTCGTTCTATCGGGCCAGGCTGGTGATAATCGACCGCCTGATGCAGGCGATCCGCCGGTTCTATACCGATGGCGCCAATCTGGGCGTTATAATGACCCCTTGGTGCTTCGGCACGGTTATGCTGGAAAAGATTGAGGTCTACCGCGACCGTCTCGGCAGGGGCGAGGTTGAAGACGCCAACATCCCGGACTACCCGTACTACGTCATCCGTTACCTCGATGAAATCTACAAAGTTACGCTGCTGGAACTGTTTGATTTTCCGGAGAAGGCATTTCGTATGCGCTGGCAGTATTCGGAATTGCTTAAGAAATACTCAAAGATTTTGGGCAATATAACCGGCTCTTTGCAGTCGGTGTTGACTTCAATCAGGAACTACAATTCCTGATCCTTTTTGCTCTCTTATCTACCCCCCTCCTACAGTGCCCTTCGGGTCGTCACGTCCCGAAGGGTTTTTTAATGTCCGGCCGCAATCTGCCGATATTATTAGCTATATGACAGGCGCTGTAGATAACGCCGGTTTTTGTGCTCTTAAATTGCCGGATTAGGGAAAATGTCGTCACCAGTAACACAGACCAAAACCGACGTCAGGTTCATGCCGATCTACCTCGACTCGCTGAGGGTCGATTCGGTCCTTGATTTTGAGTTGTATATCAAGATCAACCGCAATTTGGTGTTGTACCGGTCGGTCGATCTGCCGTTTACCGAGCGCACCCGCCAGAAGCTGCTGGAGAACAGGGTAGACCGCCTTTACATTACATCCGATTGTACCGAGAAATACCAGCACTACATCGAGCAAAACCTGGGCAAAATTCTGGAAGATCCCTCTATCCGCGAAACCAAGAAGGCGGGGATCCTCTACGAAACCTCCACCGGCCTTATTAAGGATGTGCTGTCCAACCCGACTTACGGTGACAACATACGTCGATCCAAAGACCTGGTCGCCAACACGGTCGGCTATATCCTGAAAGGGCGGGAGGCGTTTCACAACCTTCTGAAGATAACCTCCTTTGATTATTACACCTACACTCATTCGGTCAATGTCTGCACCTTCGCCATCGCCCTGGCGCAGCAAATGGGTTATCATGACCCGCAGTTCCTGCACGAACTGGGAGTGGGGGCGTTGCTTCACGATATCGGAAAATCAAAAATCTCCGAGCGCATCCTCAACAAACGTTCCGCGCTGAACGCCACCGAATTCGAGATCATGAAAAAACATCCGAAATGGGGTGTCGAGATCCTGTCCGAAACCGACGAGATATCATCCGCCTCCTATTACCCGGTGCTGCAGCATCACGAGCGGGGCGACGGCAATGGGTATCCCAACAATATCTCTCTCGACGAAATGCACATCTACTCCAAGATAGTCAGCATTGTCGACTCATTCGACGCCATGACCACCGAGCGCGTTTACCAGCACGCCATGGAAACGTATCCGGCAATCAAAGTTATGTTTTCAGTCAGCGAAGCTTATGACGAGAACTGTTTGCGCGCGTTTGTAGAACTGATGGGCCCGAAAGGCCTGCAGCTGGCCTGATCTTTTTGTACCCGCCTTCGCTCGTCATAGTCCTTCATCCTGCTGATCATGTTAGACGGACGGACAACGTAGATTCCGCTTTTGGTTTTAATCCTTTCACGGTTAATGCCTCGCGTGTATCTTTCCGGCACAGATGAAGGAGGCATTTTCTTGAAAAAGATAATCAGGACCGACAAAGCGCCCGCCGCCCTGGGACCGTATTCGCAGGCGGTGATGACAGAAGGCTCGCGCATGCTGTTTCTGTCCGGACAGATTCCGCTCGACCCCAAAACGATGAAGGTCGTGGGCAGAAGCGCCGGGGAACAGTGCCAGAAAGTGATGGATAACTTCGGGCAGATACTGAAAGCGGCCGGGGCCGACTTCTCCAATATCGTCAAAACAACCATCTACCTGGCCGACATCGAGGATTTCGGGCCGGTCAATGCTATGTACGCGACCTATTTCGATGTCGATCCCCCGGCCCGGGCGACGGTCGAAGTCAGGCGGTTGCCCAAGGATGTAAAACTGGAGATCG
>DAOWIC010000031.1 GCA_030641085.1 Calditrichota bacterium | reverse complement strand
GGACACTCCACGGGATATCCTGATTCAGGAGACCGTGGACCTGACAGTGATAGGTAACAACGGTCTGGTGGTAACCGGCGCCGATGTAACCGTGAGAAACAACCGGGGGCAGACCTTTACCGGTGTCAGCAACAACATGGGTAAGTTCTCCAGGGTTGTCAATATGTGGTATGAGTCGAGTTCGGCTCCTGACACGACCAACTATAACAATTTCTTCATTCAGGTTGCAAAAGCCGGCGATATCTGGGACACCACTTTAGCGCTGGGTTCGGATGCACCCAGCCTCGCACCGCTGCTGGCACAAACCGAGGGTGACGGCGGCCAACCCAACCAGGGGCCGGTACTGAGCCCGATCGGATCCAAAACGGTTGTCGCCGGTGAACTGCTGAGCTTTTCAGTCTCAGCCTCCGATGATTACGACACGCCGTCGCTAACGGCCGTCCCGCTGCCGACGGGAGCTTCTTTTGTCGTTCATAACAACGGTAACGGCACGTTTGCCTGGACCCCGAGCGGGACTCAGGCGGGAACTTACGATATCACTTTCGCGGCACTCGATTCCGAGCCACTGCAGGATGCCGAGGTGGTGCGCATCACAGTCAACGAGAGCGGCAGTGGCAGCGATGAAACCGATCCGGATCCCGTCGACGATCTTCAGGGTGCGACCGGTACCGGCAACGGCAATATCGACCTGGCGTGGACCTCGACCGGTGACGACGGCAGTTACGGCACCGCCGCTTCTTATGTCATCAAACTGTCCTACGAGTCATTCACCGCGGCCGATTGGGACGCGATCAGCTACACTGTCGCCGATCCCCCCCAGCCGGAGGTGGCCGGAACACCGCAGACGATGGTTGTCTCCGGACTGGAGCCGAACGCGCTCTGCTATGTCGCCATGAGGGCGTTTGACGAGGCCGGTAATGCTTCGGCAATGTCGAACGTGACATCCTGCTACGCCAGCATCAACATATCGACCGGCGACGAAAGCCTGATCTCGGCCAAACTGATTCCCGATGACGGTGCGGTGGTTTCGGCCATCAAGCCGACCCTGTCGGCGCAAAATATCGCCATACCGGGACAGAACTTCTATTATTTCGATGTCGCCGCCGACTCGAGCTTTTTCAACACGGTTGCCTCCTCGGCGCCGATCCCCGAAAGTAACCTGAATTTTACCGAATGGCGGGTTGACGAACCGCTCGGACGCAACCAGCTCTATTACTGGCGCGTGCGGGTCAACAATTATGATTACTCCGCCGTCTACGCTTTTTCCGTTAGCTCCAAGGTCTACGCTTATCCCAACCCGGTGAATTTCAACAACGGGCAACTGCTCTCATTCAACCTGCCCACTAAGCCGACCGACCTGCTGATACAAACCGTCTCGGGCGAAACGGTTCTGCTCGCCAGCGGTGTCTCCGGAAGCTGGGCCTGGGACGGCCTAAACTCCTCGGGCAGCCAGGTTTCGGTGGGCGTTTACTCCTGGTTTCTCAAGGGGACAAAATACAACGGCAAAATCATCGTCAAAAAATAAACCTGCACTCTGAAACGATGCAACTGCGATGGGGTATCCCGCTTTTGGGATACCCCTTTTTTGTATCCGACCCCGTTAATGGTGTCGGGACAAACCGCCGACCTTGACAAGTATGGCACTTGTTGTATATTTGAGTATAGTCCAATTGATCCATGTCCTCTCAGGGGAGATAAAATGAAGAAGCTGTATCCTTTTTGCGTGATTCTGGGGGTAACTCTGCTTGCGCTGGCAGCCCGGTCGATCCCCCCGGAAAAAGACGTGACCGGCGGTACCACCGCCATTTCCAGCAGCATTGACAATGCCACCTGGATCGATGCCAATAAAATCCTCATGTTCGTAAGCAATACCGGCATTTTCGGCTATGACGCCGCCACCACCCTTGGAAGCAGTATCGGCACGTACTACCCCTATCAGAGCGTGGAGCAGATCACCGGTGGCGAGCTTGACGACGGTGTCCTGTACGCTGCGGGCCTCTGGCTGGCTGGGCGGGTCGACAGTGAAACCCGCGTTGCCATTACCGAGTATTCCAGCGAGTATGTCCCCGGACCGATGGCCGACGGCGGCTATCTGGACGACAGCCCCGATTTTCGGGTCTACAAGCTCTGCGGCCCGGATTGCCCGGTTATGGACTACTGTAGCTGGCCGGAGGATCAGGGGGCCGATGTAGACGATTTCGGTCGCCCGGTACGTATCGGTGATCAAACTCTCTGGGCAGTCTTTAACGACGCCGATCCCGTCGCCCACAGCAACTCATCAGGCTCTACCGAGCCGCTCGGCATAGAAGTCCAACAAACGGTCTGGGCGGCTGATCAGACCGGCGCCGACAGCATTATCATCGCCGGTGAAATAGAAGTCTCCCAGTCTGGTTTTACGCAGACCGAAGTCCGAGTCGAAACAGTGGAGGCCGCCGAGGTGACCGGCGACGACTACTGGGTCGAAATCGAAATCCACGAAACGCTCGGCCCGATCTGGCGCCTGATCAATGTCACCACCGGCACTACCCTGCTGGATAACCAGACCAATTTCTCCGGCGACAGCAACTACCCGGTGGTCGAGGGCATCAGGGTGACGGTCATCTGCCCGCCGGCTGACTTCAGCTATAGCAGCGCCGATCCGCTCAATTACAGTCCGGTGGCCGAGGCGGACAACGGCTACACCGGAGGGGTACGCTGGTTCACCGGCGGCAATCACGGCGGCGATCTGCTCTACGGCGGTATCTTTCTCGAACCGAATTTCTGGACCTGGGGGACGACTGTCGCGCCACAGGACATGAAAGAGGTAGCCATCATTTTTCGTCCGATGGTCTCCTATACCGATCTCAACGGCGACGGTGAGTATTCTATCGGCGAGCCATACGCGGTAGACGATCCGGCCGAAACACAAGGAGCATTTGTGTATCAGGGGATAAATGGTGCAACATTCGACGGCTTTCACAATGTGCCTTTTACGGCCTGGGATATCACTGACCCGGTCAATCATCGCCAGCTCAACGTTGTCCTGCGTGATTACGACCTGAATCAGCAGTGGGATCTGCATTTTCAGGCTGATCCGGCCGATCCCCTGCTGCCTAACAACGGCGATACGCGCTACAATTTTTTCTGGATTCTGGATACCGATTACGATCCGACCGGAACCATGTACGGCGACGGCACGAGCGGCACGATTGATTTCTTCGGCGGCACCGGCGGACCGGTTCAGGATGGTATGTGGGTTGTCTGGCTGGATGAACGCAGCGATCTTGGCATGCTCGCGGAGGAGTGCACGCTGAGCCTTAACCCGGGTACAGTCGAAGAAGATACCTTCACCTTCACCGCCACCGCGCCTCCGATATTCACCACCGGCCATGAGGGTGTTTCGATCTACATGAGATACAAGCTTTATAACAGAGGCGATAACCAGATTGAAGACTGCTATTTCGGTATCTGGGCCGACCCCGACCTCGGTGACTACGGTGACGATTTGGTCGGTTGCGACACACTCAGCGACATCTTCTATTGCTACAACGGTGGTGCCACAGACGTTGACTACGGTTCGCGTCCGCCCGCGATCGGGTTCAAAGTCATTCACGGCCCGCTCGTGCCCTCCCCGGGGCAGACCGCGCTGTTTGACGGCGAGACGGTCGCCGACTTTGCCAATCTCGGTCTGACCGCGTTCAGGGGGCTTTCCGGCTCCGAGGACCCGGATGAATACAACGGAGTCTACAACTGCATGCAGGGCCTTTATGAAGATGGCTCGCCGCTGGCCAACGGTACGGTCTACGATTTCCCGGGCGATCCGCCGACTGCCACCGGTGACCTCGACGAATATGAGGGCGACCGTCGGATGCTCGGCAGTTGTGGCCCGTTCGATCTCAACCCGGGCGACAGCCAGTATGTTCTAATTAAACTGGCGGTGGGGCAAGGTGCGGACAACCTGCAGTCGGTGGACAAACTCAGGGAGATACTCAACAGCCCGTCAAGCATCGGCACCGACTCTTACGATGTCGAGTGCCCCTCCCTCGCCTTATTCGCGCCGGCCAGAAATCAGGTCGGGGTGACGGCCTCGGAAAATATCAGCCTTACTTTCGCCGGCACGACCGACGAGACTATCATCCAGGGCATGTTCTTTACGGTTTACGGCAGTGTCAGCGGCCTGCATGAGGGCAATCTGAGTTATGATGATATCGCAGGTTCGATCACTTTCGATCCGTACGACGATTTCGCCCCGGGCGAGGTGGTCACGGCGCGTGTTGCCAGCGCCTGGTTCGATGTTTCCACCTGGTCCTTCACAATCGATGTAAGCGGCCCGGCGGGCACGTTCATGCGTTATCTTGACCTTGACGTGGTGGGCGCGGCGCCGTGGGCGGTGGCCGTGGCCGATCTCGACAACGACGGTGACATTGATTTAACAACGGCCAACTGCAACTCGAATGACCAGAACATTGTCTACAACCTCGGCGGTGGTTCGTTCGGGGCGGTGAATCTGTCACTTCCCGAAACTCTTTTGGGCCCGCGGGCCGCCTGTGTCGGCGATCTGGACGGGGACGGTCTGGTCGATGTGGGCAATGTGAAGGTTGATTTGGGCTACTATCACGATTCGCTGGTCCAGCACTGCGCGGAAGCGATAACGACCTCGCTTAACGAGGGCTTCGGCGAACCCTTTGCAAGCTACACGATCCACGACTACAACTTCGAACTGTCGCCGTCGTACGACGTTTACTCCATGGTCGCAGCCGACTTGGACGATGACGGCGATCTGGATTTGCTGAGGGGCAATGTCACCCTGCACCAGACATCCATCATCTGGAACCGCGGCTACCATCCGTGGTACTGGGACCTTTCCGATTACAGCGCCGGGGTTCGGCCGCGTGGGGTCTGTGCCGCCGATTTCAATAACGACGGCCTGCTCGATATAGCCGCCGCCAATGCCGGTTCGGACAATCTGTCGATTCGACTCAACGAGGGCGGCCGGAGTTTTGCATCTCCGGCATACTATACGACCGGCGATGCGCCTTATAGCGTCTGCGCCGCCGATTTTGATCTCGACGGGCATCTGGACCTGGCCGTGGCCAACGACAGCTCCCATTCGATATCGATTCTGATCAACAACGGCGATGCTACTTTTGCCCCTCAAGTAACGTACGCCGTCGAAGGGGTCGAGCCGCACTCGATCGTGGCCGCCGACTGGGACGCTGACCAGGATATAGATATTGCCACCGCCAATTACGGCTCCGATGATGTTTCGGTCTTTCGAAATGACGGTGGCGGCGTGATGATTTTGGACTCCGTCTTTGAGGTCGGCAGCGAACCGACCAGTATCGCGGCGGCTGATTTCAACGGCGACGGGCATATCGATCTGGTGACATCAAACTCCGGCTCGGACAACCTGACCTTCCTGATGAGCGTCGGGATTACCAGTTGCTGTCTAAACCGGGGTGACTTCAACCACGACGGACAGGTGGATGTTGCCGATATCGTCGCCTTTGCACAGTGGGCTTTCCACGGTGACCCGAACGAACCGGGTTGCGTGGAGGACGGTGATTACTACCCGGAATGCGATCTCAATGGTGATGGTCGGGTTGACGTGGCTGATATCACCTTCTTTGCGGCCTGGTCATTTCACGGCGGCGAGGAGCCGGTGCCGTGCGAATAGCACCACACGGGGCGTAGTTTGACATCCCTTCTCGGATGTTTTTCTGCAATAAGAACAATACTTACCGCTCTGTCCACAAACAGGTTACGATTGTATCCGCGGTGATCTAACGCGATTACCGGCGCACACCTCTGTTATCTCATTTGACATTTTGAGACATTATCGTATATTTTGGTATACATTACACACCGCATCGATCTCAACTCGGGGAGTAAACCTATGAGACCGTATTACCTGCCGATTCTGCTCGCAACTCTGCTGTTGTGTGCCGCGAGTGTCCTTGCATTGCCGCCATCAGATGTCCAACCACCTGAGGCCGTCGAGTCAGGCGCCAACGTTGATAATGATACCTATATCAACGCCAACAACATTCTCATGTTTATGACCAACCACGGTATCTTCGGTTACGACCTGGCCGGGGTTTTCGGCATGGGGGGAGGGGTCTTTTTCCCTTATGCCGGAAATGAATTTATTTACGATGGAACGCTCGATGACTGCGTGCTCTACTCCGCCGGACTCTGGCTGGGCGGTATGGTCGGCTCGGACCTGCGCGTGGCGATTGCGACCTACGGCGATGAATACGTGCCCGGACCGATGAACGGCACCACCTACTATCCAGACCAGCCTAACATGATCGTTCGTGAGGCGGTGGTGATGGAGCCGGACTACCCGGACCCGCTTCTGGAACTGTCCGACGCGCCTGTATATCCCGGTGTATCGACCGCAATCGAAGGTATAGCATTGATACCCGGCACTCAGATTCTGTCGACCATCTTCAATGACGCCGACCCCAGGGCCCACACTCATTCTGCCGGCGGCACCACTCCGCTCGGAATCCAGGTCAGCCAGGTAATGTGGGCGTCGGATGATCCGGCCAATCAGCTTGAGAATGTTATTTTCATCAAATACCTGTTTCACAATAACGGCCTGAATACAATCGACAATCTTTATATATCCGTTTGGGCGGATCCCGACCTGGGAGGTTCCGGCGATGATCTGGTCGGCTGTGATACCCTTGACGACATTTTCTTCTGTTACAATGCCAGCAACGACGATAGCCACTACGCTCCCAACCCTCCGGCGGTCGGCTTCAAGATTCTGGAGGGCCCGGTGGTGCCGTCGACCGGAGACACTGCCTGGTTCAACGGGCGGCGCATGATCAACTATAAGAACCAGGGAATGACTTCATTCCAGAAATACCGCAATGGCACCGATCCGGGTACCCCGGTAGAAGCCTATTACTATATGCAGGGTCTGTCCATAGACGGCAGCCCGCTTTCCAACGGCACCAAATACGCGTGTCCCGGTGATCCCGTGACCGGCACGGGCGATCTCGACACCGATGACACCGACAGCCGAATGATGGGCAGCATCGGACCGCTACGCCTCAAGCCGGGCGACAGTCAGTATCTGCTGCTTAAGATGGCGGCCGCTCGTGGCGGTGACCGGCTGTCATCAATAGCATTACTAAGAGAGATTCTCAATGCTGAAACGCCGGCTTGGTCATCGCCGTTGAAGGTGACGGTTGAACCGTCAACCGTTGATCTGCGCCAAACCGATCAATCGTCTACTGATGTCGGCTCGCTTACTTTCGGCTATGATGCTCTGGCGATCCGGGGGCTTGATTTCGACCCGGCCACACTGCGTCTGGATGGACTTACGACAGTTGACTCGGCTGTATTCGGACCGACGGACGGCTTTAACGGTGATGCTATCAGCTTTTACTTCCCGACCGGAGCGCTGGCGGAGAGTGCCGGTGCGCTGTTCGGCAACGCCAGCCACCCGGTTTCGGTGATCGGAAGTTACACCGACGGCACGCCTATACGGTTTGACGCAACTGTCGAGATGGTCGGCTACGATCGCGGTGACGCCAACCTCGACGGACAATTGGATGTATCCGATATGGTCTACCTGGCGCGCTACTTTTTCCACAGCGGGCCGCCGCCGGTTGAACTCGACGCCGCAGACGTAGACGAGAGCGGCCGGATTGATATTAACGATATGGTGACGCTGGTCGGTTTTATGTTTTGAACGGGCTTACAAAGAGAAAGCTGCGACTGCAAGAGAAAAGGTCGGGTACTTGAGTACCCGACCTTTTTTGATTCTCAGCGCCGACTATTTAAAATGCCATCTTCAAAGTGAAGTACTGATTGGCATCAAAAACATCGGTCTCCGTCCAGGAGTAATCGAAGGTCAGCTTCGTATCGCCCAGGGGATACGTCAGACCGGCGCCGAAGGAAGCGCCATAGAGATACTCATCCTGCTCGGAGAAGTTATAACCGGCTCTCAATGAGAACATTTCATTGTAGACATATTCCACACCACCCTGCCAGAGGTCTTCCGAATAGTTGTTGGAACGGAAGTTAGTGCTGACAGCGGCATAGTTCATGCCTTCGTTGACCATGTCGTATGAGACGCCGATGTTGATCGAAGCGGGCAGGTCAAACGCACTGGATTCGGCGGCAACCTGGTGACCATCCTCGTCAACAGTGTTCATTCCCTTACCGGAGAACCGCATCGTCGGGCCATAGTTTTTGATCACCATACCGACCGCCAGTCCATGCCATCTCGGGCGATAGATGAAACCGACATCAAATGCGAAGCCGGTCGCGCTCGCCTCGAAAATGTTTTCGCTGATGAAATTGACGGTGGTACCGAACGACACGTTAGCCGTCAATTCACGCGCAAAAGACGCACCAGCGACTACCATGGTCGGATTGAAGATACGGCCGGTTCCGTTCGGGAACTCCTGGGTCGTTTCTTCCATATCGCCGATGGAGACGACTTTGGTGGCGAAAGCAAGAACGCCAATGTCTTCAACACTGGTGGCGATGCCGCCGAAGTTAACGTCGATATCGGCTATGTAAGGCAGATGCGTGAACATCGCCTCTGAACCTTCCAGGGACGCCAAGCCGGCGGGATTCCAGTAAATGGCCTCAACACCGTAGGTGTTCCCCACAACAGCGCCACCCATAGCGGTACCACGAGAGCCGATCGGAATCAGCAACTCCTGGCCGCCGGCGGTACCGATACGCTGTGAGTTCCCCGCGTATGCCGAAGTCAGGCCCACGGCGAGAAGAACCAGTAATAGTAACACAAATCTGTATTTCATACCATACATTCCTTTCTCTTTAGTACCTGTTAAGGACTTCGACCTCGGTAAAGATGGCCATCTTGCCGATCTTCTCACCGAAACCAGGAGCGTCAACGTGGTAAATGTATATACCGGAGGCTACCGGTATATTCGATGTCGTCAACGAATTCCAGATCTCGGATGTCGGATCGAGCGAATTCTCGTCGTGAGTAAGCGTCTTCACCAGATCACCACCCAGATTGTAGATCCTGATGGTGCAGTTGTCAGGCAGGTTGATGAATTTAACCTGCTTGTCACGAGGATCAGCCTCGTAAGGTCCAAAGAGGTAGAACGGGTTCGGTACAGTTTTAATGGCGTCAAGTGAAGCCTCGGCCATTGTCAAGGTTGAAGCAT
>DAOWIC010000324.1 GCA_030641085.1 Calditrichota bacterium | reverse complement strand
TGGGCCTTGATCAATTCAGCTTGACCAACCATCATGTCTGGCGATGGCTGGCCGCTCTGTTGCGCCTTGGCCTCTTGAGCGGCTACTAGCTCTTGTTTTTCCTCATCGGTCATTTGCTCAATTGGGATAAGCCCCTGATCGAACAAGCGCTGATATCGCTCGTGATCGCTCGCGGCTTTCTCCAGGTCGGACTCGGCCCGCATCACGCTCGCTTCGGCGCCGCGCACGGTCGCTTTCAGAACGGCGGTATCGAGCACGGCCAGTATCTGGCCCTTGCTGACGACATCGTTAAAATCGACCAGCACCTTGTCTATTGTGCCCGACACCTGGGTGCCGATCTCAACCGTACCGACGGCACTCAACGTGCCTGTACAGGAGATAACATTTTCCAGATCCCCCCGGGTTACCTCGACAAACTGATACTGATTCTCATTGGTCGAACCCGACCGTGTCAAAATCAGGATCGTGCTCAGAACTGTGGCGGCCAAAACGGCTGTGATCCAGATTTTCTTTTTCATCACACACCTGCTATTCGTCTAAACTGGTTTCCTGGTAAATTGTGGCGTTAATTTCCGGCCCCGAAAGGCTGCCGGTGGTACCGGAGAGGATTATCGTGTAGCAATTGCCGGCCAGGAACGTGACCGGGTCAAACTGCAGCACCAACTCCCCGCCATCGGAGGCCGTGGCCTTGAATGTGTAGGTCGCAGCCGGAAGCTCTATATAAGGCGAGGCGAAATGACGTTCGATGCCCGAGACTACCGGGCTGTCATCGGCCTTCAAAATGTTAACCGATGGAGTGTCTGCCGAGGCGTGGAGGAAGCGAACCAGCACAGTGTCGCCCGTCGGTACATCGGTCGTATCCTCAAGCAGAGTCAGGTCCGGATTGAGGGTAGCTTCAAGATCGGTGGCAATCACCGTATACTTGTGGTCGACATAGATCTCGAACTGCGATTCCGCAACCACGATATCGGTGTTGGGCTCGTAAATACGGAATGTTCGAATATATGAGATCGCGTCATAGTACCCATACTGATCGCCGTAGGCGGCATCCTGGGCTATGGCGTTATAAATGCCCTCATAAGAGAGATCGTCGATACGAAAATCGATTTCGCCGGCCGAGGGAGCCGCATGGATCACCCTCAATTCACTGTAACCGATCTCAACATCAGTGTCGGTGGAGGTATCTTCCTCTTCGCATCCTGCCAGCAACAATCCCAGAGCGCTAAGAAGCACCAGACCGATTTTCCGCAGACTCTTCATCAATAGTTACTCCATTTCCTGTCCCGAAGGTTTTTTCCATTTCCTTGTGTTTGGCTATTGGACAACCGGCCGAGAGATTTCATTTCGCATGCGAGAGAAAAACCTGATACAAACTGAGACAATTGGATACAATTTAAGCGCTTAAGTCAGCGCAAGTTACACCGGCCAATATCCGAATAGAACACCAACGAGTCAAAAGTTATGATAACCGGTATGCGATGCCTCGGTATCGCGGCCGCAACCCACACTATAATCATAGGAGGATTGTCATGATTGATGGCATCCAATCAATGCCCGCTATGTCGCTCGATGCGATGAGCTCGCGGGGCGACCAGATGTTTAACAAGCTGGACGCGAATGGCGACGGATCGCTCGATTCGTCTGAAATTCAGTCGTTTGCGGACATGCTTTCGGAGCGCACCGGCCAGAGTATCGACTCAGTGGAACTGATGTCGCAACTGGATACGGACGGTGACGGCCTTGTCAACAAAACGGAGATGGAGGCTGCCCGCCCCGATAAGTCTCAGTTTAACAACCAGGCTGTCGGCTACCAGTTTCAGCCGCCGATGGGATCGGACGACACGGCCGAAACCCTGATGGAGCTGCTCTTTTCGGACGAGAACGAAGACTCGATCAACCTTCTCGCCTGACCGGGCTGCGGGCCGAGGATCATCCGGTCTTCGGCCCGTTTTCCGAATCCTACGCACTTTTTTGTGTCAGATTTTTTCTCCGACCTGAAATAGAAGCATAGCTGGCAGTGTCTAATTTGACAGAAGCGCCTTTTAAAGAGGCGTAGCTAGTGTCAAACAATACAGTTGCGAGGAAAATCCCGTGAAAAAACACCGCCTTTCGACAATTCGCCACCTGACAATACCGTTCGTTGCGGTGGTTTTTGTGGCCCTTGTGGCCGGATGTAAATCAAACGAAGTGCCATGCGATTGGACGGCAAACAAGGTCGCGGTTGACGGTAAATTCAATGACTGGACCGGGCTTTCGAGCACGTTCTACGAAGACCTGAATGTCATGCTCTCGGTAAGCAATGATGACGAGAGGCTCTATTTCCAGTTTCGGACCAAGGACCCGAAATGGGTGCGTACTATCAGGATGACGGGCTTCACGCTCTATCTCGATCCGGAGGGCGGCAAAAAGAAAGATTTCTTTATCAGGTTCAAGGGCGGACCCTCCCTGAAGGATCTGGCTAAAGTTGGTGGCAGAGAAAATAGCGACGGGATGGATGGCATGCCGGAGCGCATGAAGAACATGTTCACTAAAATAGCTGACAGTTCGACCACGCTCACTTGTTATGAGAAGGACAATATTCTCGAGAAATTCGTCACTCTGGACGGCTCCGAGGGTCCTTCGGCTGCCTATGATACTTGCTATGGATTTTACACGTACGAGTTCAGTATCCCGCTGACCGAAAGCATGGTGCGCTATTATGGGATAGGTGCGGAACCCGGTCAGTTTGTCGGGATCGGGGCCGAGTGGGGCGACATGAGCGCACTTGTGAAGGACATGAAACAATCTGCCCCCATGCCCGACATGAGTGGCGGCATGCCAGG
>DAOWIC010000024.1 GCA_030641085.1 Calditrichota bacterium | reverse complement strand
GAATTGCCAATGCCAACACCGTCAAGCACTTCGGCAAAGTTACCCAGGTAGTCGGCCTGGTCATCGAATCGATGGGTCCGGCGGTCAGTATCGGCCGTATGTGCCAGATCGAAAACCGCGACAACGGCCAGAAGATCAGCGCCGAAGTGGTCGGTTTTCGCGACGACCGCATCCTGCTCATGCCGCTGGGACCGATCTCAGGCATCTGTCCGGGAGCTATTGTTACCTCGACCTCAGAGCAATTGCGCACACCGGTCGGCCCGGAGCTGATAGGTCGTGTACTCGGCGGGCTGGGTCAGCCTATCGACGGCAAAGGCATGCTTCGTACAACCTCTACCCGTCCGATCAACGCCAGTCCGATTCCGGCTTTGAAACGTCGGCGGATCACCAAGCAATTGAGAACAGGCATAAAAGTCGTTGACCTCGCCGCAGCCGTCGGCAAGGGGCAGCGGATGGGCATTTTCGCCGGTTCGGGGGTAGGCAAATCAATCTTGCTGGGCATGATGGCGCGCGGCACCACCGCCGATGTCAATGTCGTCGCTCTTGTCGGAGAACGCGGGCGAGAAGTGCGCGAATTCATAGAAAAAGACCTCGGACCGGAGGGCATGAAAAATAGTATCGTGGTGGCAGTTACATCCGATCAACCGGCCCTGATCAGGATCAAGGGCGCCATGGTTGCCACGGCTATCGCCGAGTATTTCCGCGATCAGGGGAAGGACGTCCTGTTGATGATGGATTCTCTAACCCGTATTGCTATGGCCCAGCGCGAGATCGGCATCGCTATCGGCGAGCCGCCGACAACCAAGGGGTACACACCGTCAGTCTTCGCTATGCTTCCCTCGTTGCTGGAGCGTGCCGGACAAAACGAGCGCGGGTCGATCACCGGCTTTTACTCGGTCCTGGTCGAGGGTGACGACTTTAACGAACCGATCAGCGACGCGGTCCGGTCGATTCTCGATGGCCACGTTGCTCTGTCACGCCGTCTGGCCGCGATGAATCAGTATCCAGCGGTCGATGTAATCGATTCAATTAGTCGTCTCATGGTGGATGTCTGTACTGAGGACGAAATCAGACTGGCCGGTCAAACCCGCGAGCTTATCTCGGTCTATCGAGAGGCGGAGGACCTGATCAACATCGGTGCCTATGTCAAAGGCGCCAATCCCAGAATCGACAACGCCATCGACAAGATCGACGCCATCAATGAGCTTTTCCGGCAAGGGATACGTGAAATTCCCGACTACAAGCAGGCGGTGGATGATCTCCGCGCAATCATTGATGGATCGGCCGGAGAGCAGAAATGAAAAAGTTCCAGTATCGTCTCGAATCGCTCCTGAAAGTAAAAGCTCACCTTGAAAAAGAGAAGCAGAAAGTCCACGCGCTTTCGATGAAAAAGGTCATCAATCAGCAGCATGCGCTAAAAGAGATCGACGACGACCGGCTTCAGACACAGGATCACCAGCGCCGGCGTGCGAGCGAATCCTTCAGCGTGGCCGAGATGCTGGTTGTAGCGCGCTATGTGCAGAAGCTGCGTAAAGATGATGCCCTGGGTAAGGAATTCCTCAAAGTCCTCGCAAAAGAGGCCGAGCATACTCGAACCGATCTGGTGGAAGCCTCCCGCGAACGTAAGAAATACGACAAGCTCAAAGAAAAACTGCGGGACAAATACGGCAAAGAGATCGAACGGGCGATCGTCAAGGAGAACGACGAAATCGCCATCAACAGTTTCCGCGCCAAAAAGAAAGGCCGAAGCGTTAGCTCCGGCCGGTAATCTCTCTTAGAACAGCACGAAATCTTACGGACATGCAGCGGGCGGCGGTCCTTCGTGAAACATCCATTTGACCATGTAGACCAGGTCAGCCACATCGACAAGTTCATTGGAGGCGTCAACGTTGCACTCTTCAAGGCAGTATGGTCCCGGTCCTTCGTGGAACATCCATTTGACCATGTAGACCAGATCGGAGACATCCACAATGTCGTCTTCACTGCCGTTGACATTACCGCGGTCGCCGAGGCAGCAGGAACCGAGCTGAATATCAAGATAGCCACTCACGAACGATGGTTGGAACTGGCTGGAGGACCAGTCGGAAAAGCTGGTCGAGAACTCCCGGTCGCCGATAGTAACGGTCGTGGTATCAATGCGCACAACCTGCGCGTCCAACCCCGGGGCGAACGAAAAATGTACCTCGCCCAGCAAGCCGTCGCCGACAGCAATCATGGCGTCGGACAGTGAAAAGCAGTAGATGGTAAAGGTGTTTCCCGAGTAATGGTAGACGCCCTTCATACTGAATTCATTAACGCGACCATCCACGAACGAGAACGAATCAACCAGAACATCCGGTGCGTCATAGGTCAGCGTTATCTCCAGGCCGGCCAGTTCCTCGTCATTGTAGAAATAGACCGGCAAATAGCCGCGTGTCATGGAAGTAGAAACAACCGAGTCAACATAGATCGTGTCGGGGACATTCGGATCATCGGCCAGAATGGCGCTTTTAGACGAGGTGGCGGCTATAATCAAAATGGCGAGTAACAGTATTAATATGCGTACGTTCTTCAGCATGTTCTTATCCTCTCCGCTTACAGATATCAAGCAGCAAATGCCATGCTACTCTGGATAGAAAGAAAACTCAACTGACTTAATTAGCAGTAAACGGTAGTGGCTCCCGTAAGTACTTGAAATTACTTGTGGTCAGACGATCAGAATATAACCGGCAGCTCGCCTTTAGGCAAGCGTTTTCTGGACCGACCTAACCGGTTGTGCAAGCTTATGCCTAATTTATTGATCTAATCTGAAATCTGCTGACGTTCGTTATTATACGGTTTCTAAGCTTTTTCAGACCTCTGACGATACTGAGTAATATGAGCCGTCGAGATACCCCCCTGAAGAAGGCCGAACGCTGCGCCTACCTTAAAGCATGCTACCTCGCCGAGGAACTGAAATGCTTCGGTTACAAAACCGATTGTGTCCTCTATCAGAAATCCAACGGTGAGGAGTTTGATCAGAGCCGGTTCGATCAAGCCATGGACCGTCTTATCAACAAGACGATGGCGAAATATCACGAACTGCACGAATAAGACGCCGTTATCTCGCCGCGCTGGCTCCAAGAAAATAATTCCCTTCAGATCAAGAAATCCATTCCCGTTTTTGACAATTCGAGCTGTCGCTTATTTGTCGTAACCTACGGTTACAACGAGCCTTAGACGGTAGGGGAGGGTTTGGCACAGCCCCTGCTTTACAGGCAAGTGGAGGATAGTATGATAAAAGGTATTTATACGTCCGCGTCGGGGATGATACCCCGCGTCAAAAAGCAGGAAATATCGGCCAACAACCTGGCCAACGCCTCAACGCCCGGTTTCAAGAAGGACCAGGTGTTTACGCAGGAACTGACCCGCGCGCAGCGAATGCAGCAGACGGTGAAATCCGACTGGCAACAGCCGATGGTCGATAGGACCTACACTAATTTCTCGCCGGGGGTACTTGACCGTACCGGCAACCCGCTTGATCTGGCGATCGACGGCGATGGCTTTTTCCAACTGCAACTGGCCGATGGATCACGCGCCCTGACCCGGGCCGGCTCGTTCAAGGTTAACAGCGAAGGATTGCTGGAGTACCCGGACGGCGCCCTGGTGATGGGTGAGGGAGGTCCAATCGAGATCGGTTCCGGAACTGTGTCGGTAGCCGCCAGCGGCATTGTTCAGGTTAATGGTTCGACTGCGGGCGCGATTACACCGGTGACCGTTGCCGATGTCAACAGCCTGGAGAAGATCGGCGATTCGATGTTTGTCGTTCCCGATGATGTCGAGCTGATCCCGACGAAGAACTCAACGATTCAACAGGGTTTCCTGGAATCATCCAACGTCGACGTGGTGCGTGAGATGATTGATATGATCATTTCATATCGCAACTACGAAGCGAATTCCAAGGCTCTCCAGAGCCAGGATCAGTCGTTGGATAACCTGTTCAGCCGGGTGGCCCCCAAAGGATAAGATGAGAAGCATTAAATATAGGAGGTTAGGATGCTGAAGGCATTGCGAACCGCGGCCACCGGCATGATTGCGCAACAGATGAATGTTGACACGATTGCCAACAACCTGGCCAACGTAAATACTACCGGCTTTAAGAAAACGAAGCTGCAGTTTCAGGATATTCTCTACCAGAATATCCGCCAGGCAGGGACCGCCTCGTCCATAGGGACCCAGGTTCCCACGGATCTCTCGGTTGGCTACGGCACCCGGGCGGTGGCCAGCCACCGTCAGTTCACCGAAGGTAACCTGACATCAACCGGCAACCCGCTCGATATGGCCATCTCCGGAGACGGCTTTTTCCAACTCCAGCACCCGGACGGCTCCACCGTGTACAGCCGGGACGGAGCGTTCAAGATCAACGCCGACGGTCAGGTGGTCAACTCCGACGGTTACCGGATGCTTCCGGAACTGACAATCCCTGAAGACGCGACCGCCATATCCATCGGCACCGACGGTATTGTCGAGGTTCTGCTTGTAGGCGAAGACACGCCCTCGCAGGTCGGGCAGCTAGAGCTGGCCCGCTTTATTAACCCCTCGGGTCTGTCGGCTATCGGACGCAACCTTCTGGTCCAGACCGGCGCCTCGGGCGATCCGGTTACCGACATTCCTACCCAGAGCGGTCTGGGGCAGATTGACCAGGGGTATCTGGAAATGTCCAACGTCGATGTCGTCGATGAGATGGTCGACATGATTGTGGCTCAACGAGCTTACGAAATGAACTCCAAGGCGATTCAGACGGCCGACGATATGGCTTCGATCGCCAACCAGTTGAAGAGATAACCGAATGAAACGCATGCTCGGCAAAATCACGCTACTGCTACTGATCGGCCTGTTTTTCACTGCCGCCGGCGCCAGTGCCGGAACCGGCGATGATCTGATAAGGCAGAGGATATTTGAAATGTATGATCTCGATACGACGGCGTATGAGATCGAGATACGTTCGAATCCTCTCAGTACGGCAAGCCTGACCGCCGCCGAGCTTCAATTGCGCCCGCTGCTGAAGAAGGCCCCGCGGGGGCTGTTCAGCTTTCAGGCGACCGTTACCCGTGACGGAAAGCAGGTCGAGTCTCGGCAGGTGCGGACTAAAATCCGAAAGTTCGCCGAGGTCGTGGTGACAATCGACAAGATCAAACGCTCCGAAGAGTTTGCCCCCGACCGGATGGAAATCCGCCGGATGGAGGTAACCAATCTGACTGAAAAACCGATCAGCGGTTTTGACGAACTCGCCGGGTTGAGAGCCAAGCGGAACATAAGACAAGAGACGATTCTCACCCTGGCCGCCACCGAGCCGATTCCGGATATCGAGCGCGGTGATGAAACCCTGATCGTTTATAATGACGGTCTCTGCCGTATCACGGTGCCGGGTATTGCCCTGCAGTCGGGCGTGGCGGGCGATCATATCAGAGTGAAGAACAAGGCTACCAAAAAAATTATCACAGCGCGAGTCATTGACGACTCGGCCGTAGCCGTTGACCCATAGGATGAAACAAAGCGCGAGGTAGTGATGAAAACAAAAAGGATTTTAATAATTCTCGCAGTACTGCTGTTGTTGCCTTTCACCATAAAGGTGTTTGGTGGCGACTACGGGCAGTCGCAGTCGCTGTTCACCGACATCAAGGCGCACAAGGTGGGCGACATCCTGACAGTCCTGATATACGAGCAGAACTCCGCGTCCAACAAAGTGGAAAGCAAAACCGAAAAGTCGACCCAGGCCAGTCTCAAAGGCGGGCCGGGTTACGGACCGCTCGATTTCATACCGCTGTTCAGTCTCGATGGCGCCAATTCAAACGTCTTTGACGGCAAAGGTGAAAACATGCGCAACGGTACTCTGCGCGCCAAAATGTCGATCACGGTCATCGGCGTAAAATCGAACGGTGATCTGGTTATCGAGGGGTCGCGCACGCTGGGTATTTCCGGCGACCGCGAGACTCTGAATCTGACCGGTGTCGTTCGGCAGAAGGATATAACCCCGGACAACACTATCGACTCATACCTGATAGCAGACGCTGAGATTCATTATACCGGTAAGGGCAACGCCAACACCGCCTCCCGCCCCGGATTCATCACACGGCTTATTGGCTGGATATTTTAGGAGCGGCTATGTTTGCATCACTATACAGCAGATTGGCCTCTCCGACCGGCATGATCATTGTCCTCTATCTGATCCTGACGTTTTTCAGCGTAGCCGATGCGGGCCAGGTCCGCATCAAGGATATCTGCGCTTTTCAGAACAAGCAGGAAGTGGAGCTGATCGGTTATGGCCTGATCGTGGGTCTGGACGGTACGGGTGACGGTAACGGCACTCAGTTTACGATACAGTCTTTAACCAACATGATGGAACGGATGGGCCTGACGGTTGACCAGAAAAAGGTCAAAGTCAAAAACGTCGCGGCCGTGCTGATCACGGCCCGGATTTCGAGCTTTCAGAAAGAGGGCACCTATGTTGATGTCACTGTCTCGTCGATCGGTGACGCCTCGTCGTTGCAGGGCGGAACGCTTCTGAGAACACCACTGGCCGACGGCGAGGGCATGGTGCGGGCGATGGCTCAGGGACCGATTTCGATCGGTGGCTTCAATGTCCAGGTCGATGACGGCAGCAAGATCATAAACAACTACACCCTCGTGGGCAGGATTCCCGATGGCGGCAAGATCGTCAAATCGGTGGAGGGACCCGAAGAAGAGGAACAGGTCTTTCATATCTCCCTGCGCGATCCGGATTTCACCACCGCCCATCGTATAGCCCAGAAGATCAATACCAAATACGGTATCACCGCCTATGCTCTCGATGGCGGGACCGTGCGGGTGAATACTCCGGATTCGATGATGCACCCGATCAACCGGACACGGTTTATGTCCGATATCGGTCAGTTGACCATAGTGCCGGACAACACCGCCCGGGTCGTTATAAACGAGAAGACCGGCACGATTGTGGTCGGGCAGCACGTCACCATCGAGCCGGTGGCGATTGCCCACGGAACGATCACGGTCAATATCGAGTCCTCGCCGGTGATATCTCAGCCGCAACCATACAGTTACGGCGAAACGGTGGTGACGCAGGACTCGCGCATCAGTGTCAGGGACGAAACCGCCCGCGTAGTTCATTTGAAGCGGTCGGTCTATCTATCGGATGTCGCGGCCGCTCTTAACAAGATTGGCGCTACGCCACGCGATATTATTGCAATCTTCCAGGCGTTCAAGCAGGCCGGGGCGCTGAGATCGGAGTTGATAATACTATAATGTCTTCGCTGAACGTAAAAGCAGCGCCGGTTGTGGTGCCGACCACCGGACTTGAGCAGTTGCAGAAGAAGGCCGCGGTCGATCTCGAATCGGAAAAGGCCCGGCTCAAAGAGGCCACGCGGCAGTTTGAGTCATTCTTCATGTACCAGATGCTGAAGACCATGCGCGAGACGATTCCCGAGTCGAGCCCGGCCAAGGACGCCCCGCTTTCCGGCGACAAAAGCAAAGACATCTTCACCGACATGTTCGATATGCAGATTGCCGATAAGATGGCGAGCGGCGATAGTAATTCAATCGCCGATATTCTCTACAAGTCGCTGGAAAAAGTAGTCGAAGCGCAGTATCCCAGCGAAACCGCACCGAATGAGATAATGCCGCTCGATATCGGCGAAAAGCAGCCGCTTGAACTCAAGCAGGACGATTTCAGACAAATCGAAGAGGACGACGGACCGATTGAGGTGCGCCCCCGGAGCGAGGACTTGCTGCCGATACAAACTCCGGTTCGCCAGATCACGGAAGACCCGGTGATGTCGCGCTACGGCCGACTGATAACCGAAACGGCCGAGGAGAACGGCCTGAATCCCGCCCTGATCGCGGCGGTTATCAGGACCGAATCCAACGGTGATCCGGAGGCGCTGTCACGGGCCGGGGCCAAGGGCCTGATGCAGTTGATCGATTCGACCGCCGGCGACTACGGGGTAAGCGATTCTTTTGATCCGCAGGAGAATGTGAGGGCCGGCAGCCGCTATTTAAAAGACTTGCTGGACCGATTCGATTCGCTGGAACTGGCTCTGGCCGCCTATAACGCCGGGCCGGGCAACGTGATGCGATACGGGGGAGTGCCCCCATTCAAGGAGACCGAAGCCTACGTCGAGAAGGTTATGGACAGCCTGGGGACTACTGGTCACACAGTATCGGGTGCGATTAAAGTAAATAGAGATTAAAACCGATAAATTTGTCAGGTACTCGTACCGGGAAATATTGGATATGGTAAATCGATTGATCGAAATCATCGGCAGGGAAGCCGCCCTCTTTGAATCCTTCCTCGAGCTTCTCGAACAGCAGCAGAAGATGCTGGTGGCCAATAACCATGACGGGCTGATCCACGTTACCGACTTGCTGCGTGAGAAACTGGTCGAAAGCCAGCTTCTGGCCAAGAGTCGGGTGAAACTGGTCGAGGAGATCAGCGCCGCCAACGCTATCGAGGGTGATTTGAACGTAAGCCGGCTGCTCGAGATTATCGACCAGGATCAAGCCGACCGGCTGGTCACCCTCCAGAAAAGCATTCTTGGTCTCTACGACAAGATAACTCACACCCGTAACCAGAACGCGCTGCTGTTGAATCAGTCTCGCGAGCATATCCTGAAAACGGTCGAGATGCTCGCCAAAATCAACAGCCCCGAGCCGGTTTACACGCCGGCTGGTCTGACGGCCGAGCAGCGTTCAAACCTCGCGGTAGACAGGAGGGTCTGATGGCAGGACTAATGCAAGCGCTCGAAACAGGGAAGCGATCCCTCCTGACCACCCAGTTGCAGCTTCAGACAATCGGTCACAATATCGCTAACGTCAATACGCCCGGTTTCAGTCGCCAGCGCGTGACTATCCGCGCCACCCGGCCGTCGGATCTTCCGATCGGTTCAATCGGCACCGGCATTGAAGCAACTGACATCCAGCAGATCAAGGACGCTTTTCTGATTCAGCAATATCGCAAGGAAAGCGAATCGCTGGGTGAATGGCAATACAAGGAGAAAGTGCTCTCGCAGATCGAGACGCTGTTCAACGAGCCGGGCGATAACTCAATCTCGGCTCTGCTTAACGACTTCTGGTCCTCATGGTCGGACCTCTCGACCGACATGGGCAACCGGACCGATATTCTGGCCAAGGCCGAATCGCTGTCAAGCGGCTTTTATGAAATGGCCGACCAGTTGAACCGCCTCAGCGAGGCGATTGACCGCGAAATCGACGGCATGACCGGTGAGATTAACCAGATTACCACCGAAATCGCCAGCCTCAATCACCAGATCAATTCGTCCGAGCTGGGCGGACAGAGCGCCAACGATTTGCGCGACCGTCGTGACCTGCTGGTGGATGACCTGTCGGGGTTGGTGGATGTTAATGCGGTCGAGCAGTCGAACGGATCGCTGATGGTTACCATCGGCGCGATGGCGGTGGTTAACGATGACAATGCCGTTACCATCACCAGTCGCACCACCGCTACCGCCACCCGTCTGAACCATGATCTGGTTTGGGAAAACACCGACGTGGAGCTGAAAACCGCCGGCGGTGAGTTGAAAGGCATGCTCGATATGCGGGACAAGGTTATTCCCGAGTATATGGCACAGTTGGATCAGATGGCTCAGACAATTGTCGTTGAAGTCAACCAGTTGCATCGGACCGGCTACGGCGCCAACGGCAGCACCGGTCTCAATTTCTTCAACATGACCAACGTCAACGCCATGAATATGAAGATCAATCCCTTGATTGTAGAGGATACCAGCAGGATCGCGGCTTCGGCCAGCGGTGAACCGGGTGATCGGACAATCGCGCTGGCGATCGCGGATCTGCAGAATCAAGATTTTATGAGTGGAAATACGGCTACTCTGAGCGAGTATTACGCCTCGCTGATTGGCACTATCGGTGTGGATTCCAAGGAAGCTCAATCATACACCGAAAACTACACGCTGCTTCTGGCCCAAGTGGATAACGCCAGGCAGTCGGTACAGGGCGTCTCTCTGGATGAAGAGATGATCAACTTGGTCAAGTTCCAGCAGGCGTACGATGCCGCCGCCAGAGTCATTACCGCCGTCGATGAGGCCCTCGATACACTCATCAAGGGCACCGGCGTGGTCGGAAGGTAGCCGAAACTGACAACTAAAAACGGCATTATGACACCAAGGAGGGTTGAATGCTGATATTGACACGGAAGTTAGGTGAGTCCATCACCATTGGCGATGATATCAAAGTCTCGGTGCTCGGCATTCATGGCCGGCAGGTCAGGCTGGGAATCGAGGCACCCTTGAATATCGTTGTCCACCGTGAGGAGATTTATGTCAAGGTCAAGGAGGAGAACCGAAAAGCCTCCAAATCGATCACCAGTGACCTCAAGGGTGTTGTCAGCTTGATCAAGCGCAAGATCAGGGGTGACGGTAAAGCCGGGGTCGGTTCGACTGAGATCGATTATAAAGATGACACCAGACGGCACCGAAAACCGCCCAGGAATGGCAGGTCGGCCGACCGGAACTGATAACGCGCAGAGATGAATGGAAAACTGATATGCGTATCACTCAGAGCATGATCACCGATACGGTGAACTTGAACCTGCAGCGTTCACTGAGTCGCTATCTCGAAACCCAGACACAGGTCTCATCGGGCAAGAAGCTGAACAAGCCGTCCGATGACCCGTTGGGGGCGGTCAACGATCTGGGAATAAGGACAGATCTGGCTAAAAACGCTCAGTACCAGAAGAATATCAACCAGGCCCAGACCTGGGTGGGGGCGTACGACAGCGCTCTGAGTGAGGCCAAAAATCTCATCGACACGGCCAACGAGATTGCTATCGCTATGGCCAACGATACCTACGACGAAACAGCCCGGCTGGGAGCGGCCCAGGAACTGGAATCGATTCTCACCGCCATGACCGACCTGGCCAACACCGAGGTGCAGGGAAAATACGTCTTCTCCGGATTCAGAACCGATGACAAGGCCATCGTGTCCACGGCTAATGGCGTGCAGTACGCTGGCGACGACGGTCAAATTATGTACGGCATCAGTTCGTCTGCCAACATGATGGTAAACCTGAGCGGCGCCGACGTCTTCCTCG
>DAOWIC010000357.1 GCA_030641085.1 Calditrichota bacterium | reverse complement strand
GGTGAAGCGCTGGCGTCGACGCTCAAGGGCACCGATACCCTGATTGTCGCCTCGACCGACCTGTCGCATTTCCACTCGGAAAAGAGCGCCCGACGGCTCGACTATAACGTGCAGCACGCTATTGAGAAATTCGACGCTCAGCTTTTGATGAAGACGCTCGACGAAGGTCAGGGCGAGGCATGCGGCGGCGGCGTGGTGGCGGCGGTGATGAAAGCTGCCCGGCGGCTCGGTGGCAAGCGGGTACAGTTTCTGGAATACACCACTTCGGGCGAGACCACCGGCGACTACCAGGAGGTGGTCGGTTACATGTCGGCGGCGATAGTCTCCGGCGAGAAGGCGCTGCCTCAAAAGGCCGTCATTGGCGAGACCGAGGCGCGCAAGAAGCCGATTTTTGAACTATCGGATCAGGAGCAGGCGCGTTTTGTGAGTATCGCCCGCGCGGCGATCGAGGCGCAGCTTGTCGGAAAAGAATACACCGCGCCCGATATAGAAAAGTTCGAGGAGTTCCGGGGTGTCTTTATCCGGCTCTTTGTCGACGGTGAGCCTCGCGGCATGATGGGTCGCGTAAAAGCGCGTCGCCCGTTACCGGAGGCGGTCGCGGTTGAGGCGGTCGAGGCGGCGTGTGAGGATCCAAACGCGGAACCGCTGACCGAGGACGAACTAAAACACGCCGAGATTGAGATCTCCATTTTAGAACCGCTGCAGCGAGTGCACGACTTTGACGAAATTAAGATCGGTCGCGATGGCCTGATGGTGAAGCTGGACATGCATTCGGCGCTGATCCTTCCCCAGCAGGCGACCGCAAACAACTGGGACTCGGCCGAATTCCTCCAGCAAACCTGTCTCAAAGCCGGTCTGCCGAAAAGCATCTATCTGGACAAGCACGCACAAGTGTACAAGTTCACCGCGATAGTCTTTGGGCGGTCGACCGGTTAACCGGCACCCATCCCTCTGTTTTTCCATCGAAACACAGATCGTCGCTTGTTTCAATTGCCATGATTGACTAAATTCCGTCCATGCCGGACTCGAAACCATCAGTACTTATCACCGGAGCGAACGGTTTTGTCGGGGCGCGGCTCTGCCGCCTTTTCTTGGACGAAGGCTGCCGGGTTATCGCCGGGGTGCGCAAAACCGCCAATCTCAGCCAGCTTGAAAAACTCGATGTCGAGTATCGCTATGGCGATGTCACCCGGCCGGAGACACTGCCGGAGATGGTCTCCGAGGTGGACTATATCGTCCACAACGCCGGTGTGGTCAAAGCAAAAAGAGAGCGCACCTTCTTTGAGGTAAACGAAAAGGGCACCCGCTCGCTGATGGAAGCAATCGCACAACACAATCCGTTGGTGAAGAGGGTCGTCTATATTTCGTCGCTGGCCGCCTTCGGACCGTCGCAGATCGGCCATCCGCTGACCGAGGACGCCCCGCCGCAACCGCTCACGGCGTACGGTCGCTCAAAACTGAAAGGCGAACAGGTAGCACTTTCGTTCGCCGACCGATTCAACGTTGTCGCAGTCAGGCCACCCGGAGTCTACGGTCCCGGCGACCGGGAGATCCTCGCCTTTTTTCAGACTGTCAACAATCGGATCAAGCCGTATATCGGTAACACCGGGCGCATGCTGCAACTGGTGCATGTGGATGATCTCTGTCGCGGGATCTACCTTGCGGCAACCGGTGGCGCCGCGACCGGCGAGGCGTATTTTATCGCCGAAAAGAACGGCTACACCATGAAACAGCTTATCGCCATGCTCGAGGCTGCCGGCGGCAAGAAGGCATTCCCGTTGATCATTCCAGGCCCGCTGTTTAGAGCGATCGCGTTGATCTCCGAGACGGTTTTCAAGGCGGTCGGCGCAACGCCGATGCTTACCCGCGAAAAAGCGAACGAATTGCTGGCGTCATGGGAAGTCTCGACCGAAAAGGCGCGCCGCGAACTGGGCTATGAATCCCGGATAACATTCGAACAGGGCGCTCGCGAAACATATGCCTGGTATAAACAGGAGGGCTGGCTATGATTGTCTCCGCAAAACTTCTCCTCTGGTGTCTGCTGGCCTCCGGGCTTTGGCTGCTGGCAAGCTCCCTGCTGATTGAGTTTCTCGGCAAACGGTTCGGGTTCTATCGCGGCATACCGAAAGAGGTCGCCGAGGATAGTGGTCCCGCCTGGTTTCTGCTGCACTATATTATCGAGTTTATCTTTCTTGTCGTCCTGCCGACGTTGGGATACAGCTTCTTCTATGTCGTCCTGCCTTTTTACACGATCAAGGCCGGGATGGCGGCAGCGCTTTTTGCCTTCACTCTGGGGGCGGCGCCGGTGATGATCGGTCTTTCGGTGCGGGTAAAGTTGCCGATGCCGTATCTGTTATACCTGCTGCTGGGATACCTGGTCAAGTTGACCGGCTCGCTGGTGATTATCGCCTATTTGTACACGATGTGAGACAGCCATGAACGACAAGCTTATAAATAAGTTCTCTCACTACCGAAAACAGTTTTCTCACGTCGGCCAGGTGTCCTATTTCAATTCTGCCGCCTACTGTCCGTTTTGTGATCCGGTAAAGGAAGCTATCGAAGAGAATCTCGCCCTGCGCGCGGCCGGTGATCGCGATGAGTCGCGTCTCGTGAGAGCCACCCAGGATGCCTTACGCGCTGATTACGCCCGCCTGGTCGGAGCGCGCAAACGAGAGATCGGTCTGGGCCTGAGCACCTCGCAGGGGTTGAACATCGCGGCCTTCGGATTGCCGTTAGGCAAGTCAGATGAAGTGCTGCTGTCCGATGTCGAGTTTCCGGCGCTGGTCTATATCTGGCGCGCGGCCGCCGAGGCGAAAGGCTTCAAAATCAAACTCCTGCCGTCGAAAGATCGCTGCTTTGATATCGAGGCGCTCGAAAAGGCGATCACTAAAAAGACAAAGGTGCTGGCACTCTCATACGTGCAGTTTTTTAACGGTTTCAAGAACGACCTCGCCCGTATCAGCGAGATATGCAAGGCAAACGGTGTCTGGCTGATTATCGACGGTATTCAGGGGATGGGCGTGGAGCCGATTAATGTCCGCAAGCTCGGGATCGATATCTTCGCCTAAGGTTGCCAGAAATGGATGCTCCCGCCGCAGGGGTGCCGATTTATTTATGTCTCCGACGAAATCCGCGACCGGATCAGCTATCCGTTCATGAGTTCGCTCGGGGTGGACTGGTAAGGC
>DAOWIC010000015.1 GCA_030641085.1 Calditrichota bacterium | reverse complement strand
CGGGTAGAACAAATCACCGTGAAACGCCTCCACAAACGGCAGGCCGCCGAAGATATACGGATTCCATTGCGGCACGGCGCCGTGCGCCCAGACGAAATTGACATAGAACGAGCGGAAGAAGATACCGGCCTGTACCATGTCGGGGCTGAAAAATATCTTATCGGAGAAGATGAAATCTTTGAACAGGATCATCATGCCGATCAACAGGACAGCGAAGGCGACCGGCGTGAAATAAGGAGAGCTTTCGGGATCGAATACTTTCTTGCGCGGCTTTGGGGTGGTCGAGGGTTTTGATTTCCTGGCCAAAAGTCACTCCTTGTTCTTATCGAATTTTATCAACAGGGCAATCAACGCCGCGATAAACTCAGTCACCAGATTCCAAATGCGGGCCGCGACCGCCATACCGGCGGCGACCGGACCGAGAAACGGCGTCAGCACTGTGATAAGCACCAGTTCCCGCGCTCCGAGTCCGCCCGGCGCAAAAACCGTCAGGTAGCCGATCTCGTAGGCGAGCACAAACGCACCGATACCAGCAATCACCGGGATTGCCGGATTGTCCATGACGGCGTGCATCAGGGTGTAAAAAGATATGCCGTAGCAGATCCAGGAGACAAAATATCCCAGGTATACAGCGAGGGCAACCTTTTTGTCGAGCTTCAGTTGGACCGGCGGACGGCGCAAAAGGCGCAGCGTCCAGTTGTAGAGAGCGATAGTCCGCTGTGGCCAGAAGATTAGCACCGCCGAGGCGGTAAAGATAACGAGCAGGGCGATCAGCGATCCGACGCCAACACCCTCACCGAGAATCTTCGAGACCATCTCAGGATGAAAATAGACAGTGATGAACGCTACCAGAAATGCGGGCGGGATACCCAGAATAGTCGCGATCCCCCACGAGGCAAAGGCGACCTCTTTCTTGACATCGATCTGGTTCAACAGGTAGACCATGCCGAAGACCGGCCAGATTTTGCCGGGGATATATCGGCCGAGATTAGTCAGGTAGGCCACCTTGAAGCCGTACCTGACCGGAATTCGGTAACCGAAGGCGGTCATTAAGATGCACCACGATTTGGAGAAGACCACAAACGTAATCAGGTGGAAAAAAACCGATAGCGCCAGCAACACCGGGTTGAGCGTCCAGTCATATTGCGAAACCTCGGCCCAGTTGACAACCAGTTGTCGACCGGCGAAGTATATGACCAGCGCAGCCAGAACGAATTTCAATGCCGTGATGGCGATTGATTTCATCGTACGGGGTCGCTTTTGGGTTTCGACAGTGGTCTCGATTCTCTCTCTCCGGCGATTCGGTTACACTAACGTAACGATAATTTATACAAACTTGAGTATATCCTGCGCCTTGATAAACTTCACCCGTCGCTCCATCCTTTCGGCCAACTTGAGGATCGACCGGATATTTTCCGCCATGAACTCCAGCGAGTAGGCCGGGTGGATATTGTCGATCAGTTCGTCCGGATGCAGCGGCGTGAGATAGATGAAGTTGCCATGACGTTTCAGGCTTCTTTTCATCTGGGCCAGCATCGGTTTGAACAGCACCGGCTTGACCGTGATCGTGGCCATGTAGGCCGGGCGAGTCAGGGCATAGCCGATCTGCCTGATATCCTTCATCTTTTTCGCCAGCACCAATCCGCTCACCAAGCCGGGCAACAACGACCGCGACACCAGGTTGGGCACAACAAGCAACCCAAGACTCGGCTCGCCCTCGGAGGCCGGGCGGCGGTAATTGGCTGCCGATGGACGGTAGCAGTGGTCCGGGCTGTTGTGCCAGTCGAAGAAATTCGAGAGCGGTCCGGAGTTTTTCGCAGGAAGGATCCGCAGTCCGGGAAGTCCGCTCAGTTCGACCTTTATTCCCAGCTTGTCCAGTGCGGCCATCGTGCGGTTGTTGTGGTACCCCCAGCCCATGCGGGCGCTCACCGGACGACCGGGCAGCACCTCCTGAAAAGCGGCGTGCGCCTCGGCCAGCATTGTCAGTTGCCAGTCGGTATCTTCATGGTTCTGTCGCCATGCCTTTTTGTTTTCGTCGTAGCACCAGAAATGCGGGTGCCATCCCAGTTCATCACCGCTCTTTTCGACCTCGAGCAGGAAATCATGATTCGCAGCCAGGACATGATTGTACGCACCGTGAATCTCTTTCACCTGATGGTCGACTCGAAGCAGCCAGGTGAAAACCGGCGCGTGGCCGTCACTGTCGGTCAGCGTTGCCAGCTTCTCCTTGGCGCGGGGGATACCCTCCAGCATGCCGCGCCAGCCGAGGCTGTCCGATGGCGTGTCGTTGAGAAAGTAATCACGGTCCGGATCAGTGTCACAACCGATGACGACATAAAGCGTTTTACTCAATCAGGTTCTCCCACAATCGACCGAGTGTCGGCTACCACAGGTTATCCAGATCGGAATCGAAAAACGATATATGAACTTTCGCCTTGATTCTCGGATTCATCGCAATCGGGTACGGCCGACTCAGGTAAAGCCCGGCCTTTTTATATATCCGCTCATCATCATTCGATGCGATTGCGGCGATACCGTACGCCTGCACGTCATAGGCCAGCTTAATCGCCAGCGTCAGCAGATCCGCCTTTGCTCTGGGCGTACCGACCAGATCGCAGACCTTGACCAGGTTGAAGTCGCGCACCCGATGTTTAGCATGGCGGAAAACAATATAGCCGCCATCGGAGTGCGTGTAGACGTGATAATCGCGGTTCGGCTGAGCCAGCTTGTAATTGAGATACTCCGCGTTTCGGATCCCGTACAATTCGTGCTGCTCCGAAAGGAGTCGGTCCCATTGCTCATTCCATGCCGGATCGAACCGGCTGATCTTTTCCACCGTACCGTGCTTCAGCTTTTTCGGCGCAGTCATAACGAGATTGGCCAGCAGCCCGGGCACGGCGAACAGGGTTGACTTGCCCATGTATGCCAGCGCCTTCGACGGCGTTAGAAAACGGCTGTACATTTTGGCGCAGTCCCGTCGCACTGCGTGGCCGCGCCGTTTGTACGGTTCCTCGACCGCGGGGACCATGCCGACGCCTGAATACAGCAACGGCGAATTGTTCTCGCAGCGCGCCAGCAAACCGCGCCCGGCCGCCTTGCGCACTTTGTCCTCGGACATATTCAGCACCAGCGTCACCGCCCAGCCGAACGGTTCGACCCCTTCCTGCCCGCTCTTATCGCCGTACTTGAAATCATGCGGAATCTGCGCGATATAGCCGACAATGCGGTCTTCGTGCATAGCCACGAAGCGATGGCATTTCTGCCACCGGATAATATCGCCCTCACCCAACTCGGGGTGATCCGGGCTCCACTCGGTCAGAAAGGCCAGCAGTTCATCTATCTGGCTTTCGACAAAATCCTGTATCTGAACTTCACTCATAATAAACCTCAATAGATCCGGAATAACACAGTTGCCATCTCCGGCATGCAAATCAATCGGAAATAAACGCAAATATAGAATCTTTTCAACCATTTAATTGTCGGGCAGATAGGGGACTTTTGCCGGTGCGTTTGTGCCGGGAGATGCTCGTCACCGATCAGTCGGCGTCGAACGGATTTTCGCGGTAAATCACGGCCGGTTGCGGGGCACCGATAAACGGCGCGCTGCTGCCGGTGTAACCCTCACCGATATAGCGACTATTGCGCCAGACAGACAGGTGGCCGTTGTTGTGATCCGGGACCCAGTCCTTGTGGGTGGTTTCAAAATCCACAAAGAAGAAATTGATACTGACAATATTAATCGCGCCGGGCGAACCAAGATCGGTCCAGCGAACGCCGAATTCCAAAATAGTGTCGAACGGCATCAGTCGATAGTACGGATGGCCGCTGGTGTCGTAGATTGGCTGCCACCCCTCCGGATCGACACTCCAGATCGCCAGCGCCGTGTCGCTCCCATGCAGGCCCATGATGATCCGGTATTCGGCTCCGATATCGTTGATTGTATCGCGATCCAGATTGAAAGTTCGACGACCCGTGGCCGAGTTCCGGTCGGTGTCGAAGTAGATACCAAGATCAAGCGTGGTATCATCGGGAATAGTGTCGTACGGATCGAACCAACTCTCCCAGAACTCGTACCGCAGTTCCAGCAGTGAGTTGGTGCTGCGATAAAGCACGCGCTTGATATCGGTGCGCCAGTAATCGTTGATGTCGGCGGCCAATTCCTGCCACAAATAGATGACCGTGATAGTGTCCGAGTAACCGACAAAGCCGGAGGCCTCATATGCCTTGCCGTATAGAGTGTGGCTGCTTCCGATCTCCTCAGAGGTAAGGTTCCACAGGTATTGGAACGGTTCGCTGTTATCCGTCTCGGTCGAAACCAGGGCGCCGTCGATGAAATACTGCACGCTGTCGGCGCCGAACGGATGAACAACATCGACTTGGATCGTTACGGTGTCCCCGACAATGGCGCTGTCGTACGGCCAGAACATGCTCGCCTGCGGGATAAGCGGGTTGTCGCCGGTGGTGAAAGACCAGTCCTGTTCGGCCGCCAGGTTATTGCCGAAAGTGTCGGCGACTGCCGTAGTAATCGTGGCGGTGTAGAGCGTGTTGAATTCAAGCGTATCATCGGGCGTAAAAGTCGCCACCCAATTGGAATAGGAAACACTACCGGTGGCCCCGTTGTCGAGGTAGAAAGAGGCGTCGGTCAGGGTCGCCGGATCGATCGCCTTGTTAAAAGTCGCCGTTACCGGCAGATCGGCCGCGTACCCAATGGCTCCGTCGGTCGGGACAGTCGAAATTATAGTCGGCGGTGTCGTGGCCGGATCACCCTCGGTAGTAAATGACCAGCTATATGCGCTAGCCAGATGGTTGCCCGCCCGATCGGTCACGGCGGTGGAAATGGTCGCCGTGTAGGATGTCGAATATGCCAGTGAATTGTCCGCAGTGAATATGACCGAGTCGCCGGAAAAATCCAGATCGCCGTCGATACCGCTAAGCGCAAAACTTGCAGCCGTGACACTGTTGCTGTCAATCGGCTCTGAAAAGACAGCGACAACCGAGGAATCGACCGAGACATTATCAGCGCCGTTGGACGGCACGGTCAAAACAATTGTGGGCGGCGTAGTATCGCCGGTCGGACCGGTCGGCTCATCGTCACCACAGGCGATCATGCCTGCAATACCGGCCAGAACCAATAAGGCTGCCCATGATTTCAGGTGGCGCAAATATATAGCGAATCACTCCTCATTTGATCTCGTTTGTGCCGGACGCTTATATACACAAATCGGCAGGTAAAGGCAAACATTCTACCCTGTTTTTCTACTGACGAACGGGCCGAAGGATCCGTCGAAAGCAACTATTGATCCAAAACGCTTGTTTGGCGCGCCGGGGTTGGATATTTTAGGCGGGTTATCAAAACGCAGGGAATACAGCAGGGAAGGTCTTATGCTCAATAGAATCCTATTGCCGATAGTGCTAATGCTTCTTGTGTCGTCCTCTTCGGTTGCGGGCGAAAAAAAAGCGAAGGGAAATGTCCATCCCAATCTGAAACTCAGCCTCACCGAGCGCTTTCGCCTGGTTACCTGGGATAACGCGATCAGCCTCGATGACTCCGCCGATGCTGGGCAGGCCTTTACCCGTCATCGGACCAGCCTCAAGGCGGAATGGTTTCCGACCGAGACGTTTGAGGCCTGCGCGATGTTGACGAACGAATTTCGACATTATTTCGCGCCTACGACGAAGGACTTCACCTTCGACGAGATATTCTTCGACCAACTGTATCTGCGCTGGCGCAATGAACGGTTGCTTCCGGGCACGCTGACAGTCGGACGGCAGAATATGATTTTCGGCGAGGGTTTTATTCTGCTCGATGGCAGCCCGCTCGATGGCTCCCGGCACATATCATTCAACGCCGCCCGGTATGACTGGCAAATAAACGCCGCCAACAAGCTGACCCTGTTCTACCTCGATCAGGATAATATCGATGATGCCCTGCCGATCTTCCACGACCAGGAAAGACAGTTGGTTGAGCGGCCGGAGGAAGGTTTCGGTGCGTATTTCACCACTGAGATCCAAAAGGCTAAGGCCGAGCTGTATCTTATCCGCAAGAACATCAAACCGTCGCGTTTCCGCCCGCGGAGCGGCCATATTACGACCAGCGGTGTCAGATATGTAGCGCCCGCATCGGAGCGCGTACAGACCACGGTGGAAGCCGCCTATCAGCTCGGTAAGGATGGATCGCATGATCGCTCCGCGTTCGGCGGATACGGCTACTTGACCTACAAGACCGACTGGGCGAACTACCTGCCCCGGTCGATTCAGGTCGGAGCGGTCTATCTGGCCGGTGACGATCCCGACACCGACGATATCGAGGGCTGGGAGCCGATGTTCGGTCGTTGGCCAAAATGGAGCGAGTCATATAACTACACCGAAATCAACGAAGGGGGCGTCGCCTACTGGACCGATTTCGTCTCTCTCTTCGGTCGCACCTCTTTCGAAGTCGCCCATGACGTGAGTCTGCGGTTTGAATATCACCACCTGCGTTCGGTGGAGCGATCCGAGGTAGCCCTTAATCTGCGGGGCACTGGAAAGACGCGGGGAAATCTGATAATCGCCAAACTCGAATATAAAGCCAGTCAGTATCTTTCGGGGCATATACTCTGGGAGAGCTTCCAGCCGGGCGATTTTTACAGTTGTGAGGCCGACGGTTATCACTGGGTCAGGATCGAGTTGATGGTTACCATTATCTGATTACCGCTCTTAGCGCGGTCGTTTTTCTACCCAAAAGAAGGTTTTCGGACCGCTCTTATGGCCGGATTAGGGCCAAAACTCGCATTAGAAGCGCGTTCTGGGCATTGTCTTGCACTAAATATGCACAGATTCATTGAACCAGAGCCGTTTTAGGGTCGCTGACAGTTTCTGGCATCAGTGTTACTCGCTGAATGTCAATTGCTTACGCTTAATTATCCGTGATTTCGGCGGACTGGCGTGCCTTTTGCATTTCCGCTGATATTATACTGCGAGACGGGCAGTTTGCAGGGGCAAGTGCTATTTCTGCCCGAGATAAACAACTATGTAACAATAGATTATCTAAATAACGGCCTGGGGCCTTATTATTGATACGGGGGCGCTCTAAGACAGGCTATAATCGAAACATCCTAATTAAATGTGGAGGATGCTATTTTGTTCAGAGTCACTCATCTAATGGCGATTATCCTTTTGTTGGGATTGCTCGCCATCGGCTGCCAGAATCAGCCGAATCCCACCGGGTCGCTTGACGGCTTGGCACTTCTTCGCTCCGCCGGGAGTTCATTAACCCCGACCGACGTTGAGAACATCACCTCGGCCACCTTTTACATCTATGTAGCGCAGGATAACGCTCAGCAGATCGACCTCCATCGCATCACCAGCGGCTGGGGCGAAACCACGGTTACCTGGGATTACTTCGGCGGCTACGACGCCGCGATTGAAGGCTCGTTCCTGGCCGATGGTTTGGATTGGCGCTCGGTAGATATTACGGCGCTCGTTGTCGGGTGGCTGGACGGCACATATGACAACTTCGGCGTCCTGCTGGACCAGGCACTCATGACTTTCCCGCGCGCGATGTACAACAGTCGGGAAGCCGCGGCCTATCAGCCGTATCTGAATATCTGCTATGACACCGACGCCGGCAATGTCTGCCAGATGTTTACGGCTACGGCCGATACTTACATCTGGGAATACCTGCCCACCATTAACAACGGTACGAAAGATGTTCTTTACACCGGATGGCGGGATGAAACCGATCTTGAGAAGCAGACCTTGGTCCGCTTCGAGATCGAAGTGGAGCCCGAGGATGGACAGGGCTGCACTCTGACTATCGGCTACTGGAAAACCCATGCCGGGTTCGGCCCACAGGATGACGAAGTCACACCACTGCTGTCGGTCTGGCTGGGCAACCTCGAGGTAGCCACCGCCGCTCAGGCAGTTGAAATCCTCGAGATGAAGTATTGCGGCGGATCATCGAACGGCATCGTTAAACTGTCCGCTCAGTTGCTTGGCGCCAAGCTCAATATCGTCAACGGCGCGAGCTCGACAGATGTCGATGATGTCATCGCCGACGCCGATGCGTTCCTTGAGGCATACGACTGTGAGTACTGGTACAGTGATGACATCACCAAGAGCGAGAAAAAGATGATTCTGGGGTGGCACAAGACCCTCGATGAGTACAACAACGGTTGGTTTGGTCCCGGTCATTGTGACGACTACGGTGAATTCGAACCGGACGAAATCGGTTGGGATAACGATTAATACGCATTGATGCGACCGAACTTCATAGCCCGCGGCATTGCCGCGGGCTTTTTTTTGTGTTGTAATCAGTCCATTATTTTGTATCTTTCACAATGTAGGGAAGTTGTACACCGTATCAACATCGCACAACATCATCGACACAACAGCAACTAATTAAGGGAGGCATGTATGCTTACAAATTCGCTAAAGCTTGTTGTTCTCATCTCATTCGTACTTCTCGTCGCTGCCGGAGCCAGTGCCCAGAATGGTCGCTGGGTGGAGTATTCTCTGGACGGTTTCAGTTCCGGTACTGTTCAGTACGCTCGAGGTGATGGCTGTCTCGCGTACACCAGGACCAATAACCAGCTAATGCTCATCTTTGACATCTACGTCGCTGAATGGCAGGAGATCGACTTCGGAGCCGTCCAGGATTTTGAAAAAGTGGAGACCAACGGTAACGTCGTCTTCGCCTATACCGATGATCTGCTCTTCGGTTACAGCGCGATAACTGCGACATGGGATACGATGGCCATTGAAGGCGGCTACCTAAACGGTATATACCACACTTACGGTTGTGGCAAAAACCTGGCTTACCTGATAACGGATACTTACCTATATGTCTTCGATGTGTGCGTGGGTGAATGGCAGGCGTATGACTATGGTCTGCCGGCCGATTTCGACGGAGCCGGTCACAGAGTGAAGGACGATTATGTACGGGTTGTCCTCAGCAGGCCCTATCCGGCCCAGGCGAAGAACGTCGTTTATAGTGCCCACACCCGCAGTTTTAACCAGCTCGAGTACGGAATACCCTTGTCCTACCAAATGCATCATGGTTTCGCCGGTGTTTTTCTCATTGGCGGCAGCGGGCACGATT
>DAOWIC010000067.1 GCA_030641085.1 Calditrichota bacterium | reverse complement strand
GCCGGTTCTTACCAAAACCGATATCCAGAACTATCGTCAAGATATGCTGGCGCGCGATATCCCGCGCGAGGATCTCATTGTCGAACATACCGGCGGCTCGACCGGGTCACCGCTGGAGTTTTACATGGACCGCGAGCGGCTTTACTCGCGCAAAGCGGGCGCGATCCGCCACGACCGCTGGGCCGGACTTGATATCGGCCACAAAGCGGCCGTGCTATGGGGCAACCCGCACGACTTTTCCGACGAAGTGTCGCTGAAAACCAGGCTCAAAAACCAGTTGTACGACCGACGGATATTCCTCGACACGACCGAAATCAGTCCCGCCTTGATGGCCGAATTCGTCCGGCGGCTGGATGATTTCCGACCGAGCTGCTATCTGGCCTATGCCAACTCGATGTATCTTTACGCGCGCTATATCAAGGAGATGCATGTCGGCGACTACCACCGCCCGCAAAGTATCATTACCTCCGCCGAAGTCCTCACCGAACAGCAGCGCGACCTGATCGAGGATGTTTTCGAGTGCCCGGTCTTCAATCGGTACGGCAGCCGCGAGATGTCGATTATCGCCTCGGAATGCTCGAAGCACGAAGGTATGCACATTTGCGCCGAGACGATCCTGCTGGAAATCGTCCGCGGCGACCGCCCCTGCAACGACGGCGAGATGGGCCGGATAGTGATTACCGACCTGCTCAATTTCGGCATGCCCTTCATCCGCTACCAGATCGAGGATGTCGGTACGCCGGTAGGCGCAAGCTGCTCCTGCGGGCGCGGGCTGCCGATGATGAATATCTCCGGCGGACGCACCACCGACTTTCTGGTTACGCCCGAAGGTAAGGTTGTCTCCGGCATAGCGCTGGCATTGCCGTTTGTGGCGGCTATCGACGGTGCCGCCCAGCTTCAACTGGTACAGAAGCGCAAGGATGAGCTTCTGATAAAACTGGTCAAGGGTCCCGACTTCTCCGACGGCACTCTGGTTCAGATAGAACAGAAAGTGCGCGAGTTTTTCGGGCCGGCCATGAAACACCGGATCGAGTTTGTGGAAAGCATCCCCAAAACGAGATCAGGCAAATACCGTCTGAGTGTCAGCACATTGGATCCCCTGGAGTACCTGTCATGAGACCGATAGTCACATACAGGAAAATAGCGCGATGAAATTCGCTACGCCGACAATAATTACCAACCGACACCTTCTCTACGCCGGGGTGATCGGTGCCTCCGTGATTGGGGCGGCGCTTCTCTTTCTGCCGTCGCCGTACAACTTGGCGCCGTTCGGCCTGCTGGTAGCCGGATTCTTCGTGATAATGACCTTCAAGTATCCCATGTTCGGTGTTTACTTCTACATGCTGGTCTATTTCTTCAAGCCTCAGGAGTTGTTCCCGTCGCCGATCCCGTATGAACGCATAATCGCCCTGCTGGTGCTGGCTGCGATGGTCATACACATAGCGGTCAACGAGAAGAAGTTTAACATTTATCAGATGGACAAAGCGTTTATAGCGTTTCTGGCCGCCTGCTTCTTATCGATCCCCCTGGCGGGGCATATCACTCTCGGGTGGGAAGTCTTTTTTGAGTTCTTCAAGGTCTTCCTGGTCTACCTGTTCATGACGCGTATTGCCAACACGCCGCGGCGGTTCAAAGCGATCGTCTGGCTGTACATGCTCTCGCTCGCTTTTGTCGCCGGCACCGCCTTTTACAATTACTATTCCGGTAACTTTTCAGTCAGGATGGGGATCCAGCGCGCTCATGGCATGGAGCACGGCGCTTATACGGATCCCAATTCGGTCGCCAACTCGCTGGTACTCGGAATACCGTTTCTGTATTACATGATCAGTCACTATCGCCGGACGGTGGTACGCGCCTCGTTGGCGGCGATTTTTGTTCTATGCTTGTGGACTATAATCATCACCGGCTCCCGCGGCGGCATGCTGGGCGCATTGGTGCTGGCCGTGGTGCTCGCTTTCAACTCGCGCCACAAGGCGCTGGCCTCGGTTGGCGCAGTGGTCGCCCTGCTTGTAGTAGCTGTCATAATGCCCCAGCAATACAAAGATCGCTTCCTTTCTATCACCGACTTCACCGGCGACAGCTCGGCTGCGGTCTCCGCCTACGGCCGAATCGAGGGATTCCTGCTGGGGATTCAGTTCTTCACCGAGATGCCGATCACCGGCGCCGGGATAGGCAATTTCCCCTGGAAAAACCTGTATCACGGCAGCGGTAAGTGGCTCGACGCCCACAATCTGCCGGGCAAACTTATCGGTGAACTCGGGCTTCTTGGAATACTGACATTCTCATTTTTCATCTATGCTTTGATCAGGGGGATCAGGCAGGTTCGGTTCAAGTATCGAGAAAAGAACTGGCCGGATGATTTCTATTCAACGGTAGTGCTGGCGGTCAAGGTATCGCTGATAATGCTGTTTTTCCAGGGGCTGTTCGGACACAACCTGTACCGGTTCAACTGGTATATTTTTGCCGGATTTGTGCTGATTGTCCTGAATATCATTCGTCAACGCTCAGAATCCGAAACGGCCCAGGTGAAAGAGATCGCCTCGACCACCGGACAATTTGTGCCGAAAAGATAACCGGGAGAAAATTTTTCCGAAGGGATTAACACCACCATGGCATTTGCGGGCATAGTTAGAAAAACACTCGGACCATACTATTACAGCCGACGTCTGAATATCCCGAACCTGTTTGCGAACTTCAAGGAATATCGCGAGCATGACAATTGGTCGCGCGAGCAACTGCTGGCTTATCAGCACGAGCAAATGAAGAAGATGCTCGTCCACGCCTACCGCCACACAAAGTACTATCGCGAACTTTTCGACGAATGCTCTTTCGATCCGGAGAAGTACAAATCGAGCGAACAACTCAACCAACTGCCGATCCTGACTAAAGACATTATCCGCGACCGACTGGATGACCTGATGGCGGACGATATCGGCGAGAATGAGTGCTACGATTCCTTCACCGGAGGCACCAGCGGCGTCAAGATGCAGTTCTACCAGGACCTGGTATGCCGCTCGCGGCGGGTGGCAATGCAGTGGCGGTCGGACAACTGGGCGGGCTGGGACCCGGATACCACGGTCGCCTACGTCTGGCCCGCGATTCAGGACTTAATGGAAAACCCCGGCTGGAAACATCGCCTGGCGGTAAAATACATCACCCGCAATCCGATCTTTTATGCAGGCTTTATGGATCACGAAAGAGCGGCGCGTATCAAAGAGGAACTGACCTCGGTTAACCCGACCATTATCCGCTGCTTTCCGACCCCGGCCGTGACCCTGCTGGAATACGTTGCGGATAACAGGATCGACCTCCCCAACCTGAAAGGGGTCATCACCACCGGCGAGCCTCTCTATCCCCACCAGACGGAGGCTATCGAGCAGGGTTTCAACGCCGAAGTTTTCAACCTGTACGCTTCGCGCGAGTTCGGCACCACCGCCGCCGAGTGCGCCGCCCACAAGGATCTGCATATCGCGGTCGACTCGGTACTTCTGGAAATCACCGACCGTGGACGGCAGTTGCCGCTCGGACAGCACGGCGAGATACTCATCACCGATCTGCACAACTACGCCATGCCGTTCATCCGCTATCAGGTGGGCGACTACGGCCAACTCGCCGAGGGCGATTGTTCCTGCGGCCTGAACTACCCCCTGCTGAAAAACGTCGTTGGGCGCGCCAGCGACAACTTCATCGACGCCGACGGCAACACGATTGTCGCAATCTCGCTCGTCTTGCACCTGGTCGATAACGGCCCGAAAGTGGGACAGGTTCAGATTGTCCAGAAAAGCGTCGCCGAGGTGCTGGTGCGGTTTACGCCCGATCCGATACCGGACGAATCGGTCAAGCGCTTTTACGAAGAACACCTGATGCGATCGGTCAAGGGGCTTCAGACAGTTAAATTCGATATCGTCGATAAGATCGAACCGGAGAAATCCGGCAAGTATAAATTCGCGATCTGTGAAATAGACCCACAAGAAATTCGACGCCTGAGAGCGTGACCGTCGGAGATAGCGCCTGATGATCATTCTTGATATTCTCATACTGATTTTCCTCTACCCGTTGTCACTGGCGGTCGCCTGGCTCTATCTGCTCGCGCTGGTCGGACTCATAGGTCAGAAGGATTACCCGCAGCAATCTCGGCGCTACAAATTTCTGATTCTTGTGCCCGCCCACAACGAAGCCGCTACCATCGGTCCGACATTGGAGCGTTTGAACGCGCTGGAGGATCGGGACGGCTCAAAGATCGTGGTCATTGCCGACAACTGCGATGATGATACGGCCACGGTTGCCGCCGGATACAATGTCGAAGTGCTGGTGCGCGATAATCCGGACGCTCGCGGCAAGGGTTATGCGCTGGAATGGGCGATCGGGCAATTCGCGCTCGATGATTACGATGCGGTGGCTATTGTTGATGCCGATACACTGGTCAAGCCGGATATGCTTCGAGTGATGACGCGCTCTTTCGAGACCGGCGCGGGCGCGGTGCAACTTGATTATGTCTTTTATGTCGCCGAGGATACGCCGCTGGCGCAGATTCAAGCGGTCGCCAACCGGGTTGAAAACAGATTTTTCTACAAACCGCGCGCTATTATGGGTCTGCCGGTACTCCTGCGCGGGACCGGCATGGCAATCAAAAGTGATGTCCTGGTACGACTGCCGTGGGACTCGCATTCGATCACTGAGGATGTCGATTATTCGGTCAAGCTGATTCAAAACCGGGTTCGGATCGACTATTCCGTGGCGGGCGAGATTCAGGCCCCGGCGACATCATCATACGATCAGTCATACACCCAGAAACTGCGCTGGGCCTCCGGCACTTTCGGATTAATCCGCGACCGCATCATGCCTCTCATCGGACAGGGGCTGAAGCAGGGTCGGATCGACCTGATCGAGTTGGCGTTGTCGTTCCTGCTGTTGAGTCGCCCCGCCCTGATATACCTGACGCTGATTCCGCTGTTGCTGTCGCTGGCTGTAGGCGGTCCTCTGGGGACCGGCTACCTGCTCTGGTCGCTTTTTCTGATAGGGCTGTTGGTAGTCTATCTGATCAGTGGTGTCTTCCTCGTGCCGCAAAAGGGTAAAGCGCTGGCAGCGCTGGCACACGTACCGAAATTCGGCTTCTGGTTTTTGAAAGTGCAGCTTGAGGCGTTGTTTAGACACCGTAAGGTCGGCTGGGACCGTACCGAGCGAAAGGCGAACAGGCATGAGTAAGGCCAGGCCGAAGATCATACACCTGCGCGGATCCGACTTTTTCGGCAGTCCCGAGCGCCTGATCATCGGCCAGATCAGGCACCTGGATGGATTCGATGCCGTCACCTGCTCGTTTGTAAAGCCGGATACGAACAACCCGTTTCTCGACCGACTTGCCGAGGAAGGACTGGCGTTTGAACCGGTCGAGGATAACCACCTTTTCGACCCGGCTATCCCCGGACGATTACAGAGGATAATCGAACGACAGGGGGCCGACATTCTGGTCACCCACGAATACAAATCCAACTTCTACGGTCACCGGGCGGCACGCCGTCTGAAAATCCCGCAGGTGGCCTACTTTCACGGCTGGACCGCCGAAAATGTCAAAGTGAAATTCTACAACTGGCTCGACCGACGGGTGCTTCCCTCGCTGGATCGAATCATCACTGTCTCCTGCGCCACCCGCAGCCGCCTGGAAGCGGCCGGCATTCCGGTAGAGAAAATCGAGGTCGTTTATAACGCCATCGACCTCGAGCACGAGTCACCGCCGCAGCCAAAACCGAAATCCGACACGACCGTGATCGGCATGCTCGGCAGACTCAGTCATGAGAAGGGAACGCATGTTCTTCTCGAGGCGATCGCTATGATCAAGGATCGGGCGCCGAAGTTCCGAGTAGAGATTTACGGCTACGGCCCCGATGAAGAACGGCTGACAAAAATGGCGACAGAGTTGAATCTGAGCGAACAGGTGCAGTTCAAGGGCTTCCGCGACGATCCGGAGAATGTCTACCCGACACTTGATTTTCTGGTGCTGCCGTCGCTGTCGGAAGGCCACCCGGTAGTGATTCTCGAAGCGTGGAAACAGGGCGTGCCGGTGGTCGCCACCCGAGCGGGCGGGATTCCAGAAGTGATCGACGATGGTGTCAGTGGGCTGCTGACCGATATCGACGATCCACAGGGGCTGGCCGATATAATTCTGAAGGGACTGGAAAATCCGGAAATGATGCGCGCCTTCGGAAAGCGCGGCTTTGAACTGGTCAAAACCAAATACAACTACCAGAACCAGGCCGAACGACTGGCCGAGATCTATCGCGATGTGCTCAAGAGGCGAAGCTGAGCGATGAACAAAATCCGCGTATTTTACATCATCGACCACCTGGCCACCGGCGCCGGCACCGAAAACCAACTGGTGGGGCTGATCCGCCACCTCGACCGCGAGCGGTTTGAACCGACCCTGATAACCCTGGCCGATTTCGATATCCGATCTCTCCCGGAGCACCATGACCCCACTTGCCGCCATATCAGTCTCGGGTTCAAAGGCAAGCTGATCAGTCCCAACGGCATCAGCCGGTTGTTGAGGCTGGCTCGAATGATCCGTCGTGAGCGCGTCGATATAGTCCACACTTACTTCCTGGACTCAAACATCATCGGCGTGCTGGGTGGGGTATTGGGCCGCTGCAAGAGGATCGTTGTCAGTCGCCGGGACACCGGCTACTGGCATACCCCCCGGCTGCTCTTTTTCCTGAGGCAAATAAATCGACTGGCCGATTATTTTCTGGTTAACGCCAACGCCATCAAGCAAACCGTCGCCCGGCACGAACAATTCCCGGCTGATAGAATTGAAGTTGTTCATAACGGTCATTTCGATCTGCCTGCCGACGGGCAGACTCCGCTCGAAAGATCAGAGTTCGGCATCCCCGACGACGCCCCGCTGGTTGGGATCGTAGCCAATCTGCGGCCCGTAAAACGACTCGACAATTTCGTTCGAGTAGCCTCCCGGATATCAGACCAGCAGACCTGCTTCATGATCGTCGGTACGGGCGAACTGTGTGACGATCTACTGGAGCAGGCCCAATCAGCCGGGCTGGAGCGAAGGCTGGTAATTACCCACACCCTCGGCAACATATATGACTACATAAATATGTTCGATGTCGGGGTGTTGACTTCCGATTCCGAGGGTCTGTCCAATACGTTGATCGAGTGCCAGCTCTGCGGCCGTCCGGCGGTAGCGTTTGATGTCGGCGGTAACCGCGAGGTGATCGAAGACGGTCGCACCGGCTATCTGGTCGAGCCGGGTGATCTCGAGGCTATGCGGCAGAAAATCGAGGCGCTCCTGGCTGATCCGAGTCTTCGCGCCAAGATGGGCGCCCGGGCGTCATTGCATGCCCGCCGACTTTTTGACGGCGAGCGGATGGTTGAGCTTACTGCTGATTTCTACCGGAGGATCTTGGGCACCAAAAAGAAGTTCATCAAGGCGAAAGAACCGGTCTGATGCGACCGACGTTAGAATAATAGAGAAAGCAACACGGGTTTTTCAGAAACTCGAAATCTGGAACACGACAATGGCGGAGAAACTTAAAAAGGCATTCGGGTACTTTCGCGGACTGCTCTTGAGAGCCAGACTGACCGCCAACGGCCTGATCTGTTCTCACGGTCCGACCATCATTCACAAATCCCATGGCTCCATAGAAGTCGGCAATCGTACTTATCTCTGGCCGGATGTAAAACTGGTCGCCGCCGCAGTTGATCCGGACCAACCGGCAGTTCTTCGAATCGGCGAAAAGTGTTCGCTGGGTGATCGGACCCAGATTCACTGCGGCCGCGAAGTGACTATCGGCAACCGTGTCCTGATCTCGTGGGATGTCAACATCATCGAGAATGAGTACCACGGTTTCGGCGGTGGTCCGGCCCGGCCAAAGTCGATTCATATCGGCGATGAGGTCTGGATCGGCTGTCGGGTGCTTGTTCTAAACGGGGTCACGATTGGACGCGGCGCGACTATCGGCGCCGGATCGGTGGTAACGAAAGATATACCGCCGTACACCCTCGCGGCGGGTAATCCGGCGCGAGCGATCCGCAAGGCCGACTCATGGTGCGGCGGCAAAGAAGAACTTTCGTCGCCGCAATCGCAGGTCAACGACTAGCTCGCTATGACTAAGTACGCTTGAACCGGAACAGATCATCCGATCGCAGCGCCCCATGCAGCCCGAAGGCAGCCATACCGAGTCCCATCAGCAGTTCGCGTACCTCGGTGGCGGCGTCAATCGGCAACGCGTCGTAGTAATATGATCCGTACAGGTAGCTGAATACGAAAAAGCCACTGTAGCAGAGCGGCAGGACAGGCATGGATATCTTCTGCATGAACTTCTTGCCCCACCCGAACAGAACGATCCCCGGCAGCAGAACGCCGGTGATGAACATCAGTAGTGACAGCATCCGGTACTTGATCGTCTGCAACGCGGCGAAATTATGAAGGTTGAACTCGCGCTGGACATTCACCTTCTCTATGGCATCCGGTGTATCAAACCCGAGAAATCTCTGCCCCCAACTGATCTCTTCACCGCAGAAGACGAACATGACAAAGATCCATCCCGCCAGAAAGACATAGCGCCACCAGCCGCTGGAAGTTTTGAGGTGCTCACTCTTTTTCAGGGTCATGATGAAGCCGATGCAGGCGACCGCAAACAGAAACGCCGTCAAAGACTCGATCAGTCCGTCCTCAACCGTCAGGCGTGCCAGGGAGATCGGCGAGGTCTCAGCCCAGATGACAAAGATACCGACCAGCAACAGTATCAGGCCGTTGCCGATTAGATTCCATTTTGAAAACAGCTCTTTGAAAAACATGAAGTTCCCCTTGCCGGTTGATACTGTCGTATATATAACCCCATTATCGACAGCCGGTCAAGAATTACCAGCGCCGTAGACTGGCCATTCAACCGTGACAGCCGGTGTCAAAGTTCGGACAACCTGCTTTGCTGCGTCATCGCGCCGCATATTCTCGTAACCGGCGAAACGTCAGCCGGTTGGCCGCACAGAACAGACATGTCGGTCATGTTGAAATGCCGATCCGATAAATTCTTTTCATCTAAACTGCGGTTGATTGTTGAACAACAACCAAGAAAAGAGTAAATTATTGAACACTTGTAGCGATGGATCTTTTCCGTCGAGTAATGGAACGGCATGGTACTTACGCGGTTAGAAAAGAAGTTGATTTCACGTTGTGTGGCATGAGAATTGTACGTATTTGTACTGATACTAACGGACTATGCTAATGAAAAAACTCAAACTCGTCTTGCTTTTGGTAATCGCTTTCGGACTTGTTGGCACGGGATGGGCGCTTTACAAGTTTTACAATCAGAACGGTTTTATCTGGCTGTCGGATTACATGTTTAACAGTCCGTCGTTTGAAGAACAGGACGAAATCGTCGACCTGGTTTTTGTAGTTGTCGATCATTGGGAACCCGGAGGTCATATGGATGTCGTCAGTCGATGGGTGAACAGCTATCAGGAGCTGGCGGATAAGCACGTCGATAGTGACGGTATCAAGCTGCAGCACACCTGGTATTATCCGATCGACCAGTTCCGGGGCGCGGAAGTAGACAGCCTGGCCATGATATGCGCCGCCGGGTATGGCGATGTCGAGCTGCATCTGCACCATCACGGCGACAACTCCACCTCGCTGAGAATGAAATTCAGCGCCGGACTCGACTCGCTTCAGGCGCACGGAGCGCTGATATCACCCGACGGCCTTGACCACTGGTCGTTTGTCCACGGCAACTGGGCGCTGGATAACTCCCGCCAGACCGAGTACGGTGACATGTGCGGCGTCAACGACGAGATTACCATCCTGAAAGAACTCGGCTGCTACGCCGATTTCACTTTCCCGGCTATGACTCACGAGGCGCAGCCCTCGCTGGTGAACAAGATTTATTACTGCATCGACGATCCGGATGAGCCTAAATCGCACGACCGTGGTATCAGGGCAAAGGTGGGCCGTCAGCCCGACTCGAACGAGTTCATGATTTTTGAGGGACCATACGTGATCGACTGGACCGACTGGCAATTCCGAACTCACCCGACTTTTGATGACGGCAATCTATACTGGGAAATCAAAACCAGCCGTCACCGGTTCGATGTCTGGCTGAACGCCAACGTTCATGTCGAGGGACAACCAAACTGGGTCTTTATCAGACCGTTTACGCATGGGGCTGTACTGAGTGGCAGCGGCTATGACAACATATTGGGCAAAAATATCGATCAAATGCTGACCGAGGTGGAAAAGCATTACAGGGACAACCCGAAATACCGATTACATTACATGACGGCCAGAGAAGCATACAACGTGGTAAAAGCCGCCGAAGACGGCAAGGATGGCAATCCGAATGAGTATCGGGATTACCGGATCGAAGCGTACCTTTACCCCCAGAACCCGTAAAGCAAGGGCTAGATGAGATGAAAAAGCTGATACCGTTACTTTTGTTGATATTCGTATCCAGCGGTTTTGCAGCAACACACACGATTAATTCGCTGCCGTACACCTTCAACGCCAAGAGTATGACGCCGGGCGAGGTGGACACGCTGGTGCTGGGGAGTTCCAAGCTCAGATCCAGCGGCAGTGGCATCACGCTGGAGGCGCTATACGCCAACGAAATTCATGACGTGGTAGTAAACCTGGGCAACGATACTATCTCCTTCGGCGAAGGAGGTGGTGCCTCCAACTACGGTATCAGAACGATCGGTACCGGCTCCTATTACCCGTATGATATCAAGATTGTCGGCGGTCACATTCTGCACAATCCATCCAATTCTACCGCCAACAACAACCGCTGTCTCAGTATAAGAGGCAACGCCATTCTGGTGGAAGATGTCAACGCCGTGGTTCGGGGTTACAACGGCATGGTCTATGAGGCCAAAGGGCCGCACGTCTATGATCTCGAAATCAGCGGCGGCCGTTTCCGCAGCGAAGTCACCGGTTTTGACAGCCGGTGCGATTTCGATGCGCCCGTGATCAAAATCAATCATATCGAAAACGGCATGCTGACCGCTAACGGCGCCACCGACCATCTTGAGGTAAACGGTGTCGTCATCGACGGCGGGCCGCATGTCGGCATCCTGGTCTACGCCGAGGCGGGCGATTACGGTACGGTGAAGATTCATGATTGCTCGATCATGACCGATATGCGTAACGACTTCTACCCCACATATTCCGGAATCTGCTATTCCGCCGCCAATGCGTACGGCATTTTTGTCTCGGCCGTTAACGGCGGTACGGAAATCGCGAACAACACCATCACCAGCGGCACCGAATACGGCGGCAATCGCGGAATATATGTAGGCTACGGCAACGGAACAGCCGACAACCCGATTCTCGTCCACGGCAACTATGTCGATGTTCACGAAGGACCCGGTGTGGAGATGGGTGACCAAAACCCGGCCCACGGTCTCCGTATCAGATACCGCCCGCAGTATATCGATGTTTACAACAACACCTTCATATGCACCGGCGACAACAACTCGAGCACGACATCGTACGGTATCGGCGTTCACCCGGTTCGGCTGTCGACCAACTCGAGCGGCACCCACGTGACAATTCGAAACAACATCATCGAGGCCCGGTCACTGAGCAGCTCCGGCGTTCAGTGCAACGGGGTTACATTCGACGGCATCGATTATCCCAATACCTTTTTCCTCGAGGGCAACGTCATTCGCAGTGCCGGTACGATTTACAAATACGGTGAGATCGGTACTCAGAGCAATGGACCGACCGGCGTGTCGATTGTGGGTGATACGGTGTCGTTTTTGCCCAACCCTATCAATCCGGTCACCT
>DAOWIC010000187.1 GCA_030641085.1 Calditrichota bacterium | reverse complement strand
GCCAGGATAAAGAACTCACCGTAGCGGTCGGAGACATGATCGAGAATACCGCCGAAGACCGTGCCCATATTGCCCGCGCGGGCGGTCGATCCGTCGAGCATATCGGTAATCGCGGCCAGGAGCATCCAAAACACACCCCACAGCATCTTTCCTTTCCAGAAATAAATCCCGCAGACGATACTGCAGCCGAAAGAAACGGCGGTAATAAAATTCGGCGTGAGACCCATTCTGACACAGGCCCGCCCGAGCACCAGCGACGACTGCTCGTAAATCTCTCTTTTTCTCTGGTTGATTCCCGGCAAACTCTTGTTTTCCCTAATTCGTGTTTCGAACAAACCGAATATATGTCGTTTTGGCAGGGCCGTCAATGTCCACTATCAATTATTTCCGGCAGGCCCTACGGCAAACGATAATTGACATTTATGCGTGAAAGACCGACTATTGGTATATGAAATTCATCGATTATGTTGAAATTGAGATTGCGGCCGGTAATGGCGGGCATGGTTGTGTCGCTTTCCATACTGAGAAATTTGTTCCCAAAGGCGGTCCCGACGGCGGTGACGGCGGTCGCGGGGGCGATATTGTTGCGGTCGCCGATCCGCATCTGACCACTCTGCTCGATTATCGTTACCAGCGAAAGTACAAAGCGCAGAACGGCCAGCCGGGGAGCGGTCGGCTGAGGACCGGCAAATCGGGCGAGGACACGGTGCTGCGCCTTCCGGTGGGGACCATTATCAAAGACGCCGAGTCGGACGAGGTCATATATGATCTCGACAAACCGCATGTCCGGACGAGCCTCGCCAAAGGGGGTCGGGGCGGTCGCGGCAACGCTTTTTTCAAGTCGCCCACCAATCAGACCCCTCGCACGGCCCAGAACGGCCGGCCCGGGGTGGCATTGAATTTGGCGCTGGAGTTGAAGCTTCTGGCCGACGTCGGTCTGGTGGGGTTGCCCAATGCCGGTAAATCGACAATCCTGGCATCTTTTTCGGCGGCCCGGCCGAAGATTGCCGATTATCCCTTTACCACGCTCAAGCCAAACCTGGGCATAGTCAAACTTCGCGAGTTCAAGTCCTGTGTCATGGCCGACATTCCGGGATTGATCGAGGGTGCGGCCGACGGCAAGGGGCTGGGGCATCAGTTCCTGCGCCACATCCAACGTACCGGCCTGCTGATCTATGTTATCGATGTCAACGAGATCGACATCACGGGCACCTTCGAGGTGTTGAAACAGGAGCTGGAGAATTTCGATCCGCACCTGGTGACTCGCCCCTACCTGGCTGTGATCACCAAGATCGATACTGTCTCCGAAAGTGATCTAAAAGATGTTTCAAAAGATCTGCCCGATGAGTATATTCCGCTGTCAGCCGTATCCCGACAAGGGGCAAGGGAATTCATCGAAGCCATTGAGAAGAAACTTGACCAGAGACGAGCTTAAAAAAAGACTGACCGATACGATCGGACTGATAAGCGTTCCCGGTGTCGGACGCGGGCGTTTCAACCGCCTGGTGCGGCAGTTCGGTTCGCCGGCGAAAGCGTTGAAAGCGCCGGTAAATCGTCTTGAGGCGGTTACCGGAATCTCGCATTCGATCGCTGCCGACATCAAAACGAAATATGACGCCGAGGCGGCACGACAAACCGCCGCCCGCATTATCCAGCTCGGCTGGACCGTGCTCTTTCCGGACCAGCCGGATTTTCCGCCCTCGTTGATGAACATCCCCGCCGGCGATATTCCGCCGGTACTGTTTTGCACCGGCGAGAACGTGACGCCGGATGAAAAGATGATCGCGATTGTCGGCACTCGCCATCCGACCGAGAGAGGCCGGATGTTCGCCTACAACCTGGCAGCATCACTGGCATCGGCCGGGATAACGGTCGTGTCGGGCATGGCCGAGGGGATCGACTCCGCCGCGCACAAGGGCGCGCTCGAGGCCGGCGGTCGGACGGTGGCTATCTGGGGTAATTCACTCGATCTGGTCTACCCGCCCTCGAACAAGGGGCTGGCACAACGGATAAAAGAGAGCGGCGCAGTCTTCTCCGAGTATCTCCCGCAGACCAGTCCCAGCCGGGCGAACTTCCCCGAGCGAAACCGGATAATCTCCGGTTTGTCTGACGGGGTGGTGGTGATTCAGGCAGGGCTCAAGTCCGGTGCACTTATAACCGCCTCATACGCAATAGAGCAGGGTCGGGAGCTTTTCGCCGTTCCCGAAGCGCCCGGACTAAAATCCTCGGAGGGGGCCAACGAGTTGATAAAAAAGGGAGCGCGATTGCTCACTTCGATAGATGACATTTTTGACGAACTGCCCCGGCTCAAGGGCGAGGTCCTGACCCGCAAATTCTGCCGCCTGCCCGACATGACCGATACCGAAAAACAGATCGTAAGTCTTTTTTCAGCCGGTCCCCGGCAGGTAGACCAGATCTCGCGCGAGGTTGATCTGCCTGTCCCGGAGATCATGGAATTTCTTCTGGCGCTTGAGCTTAAGGGTGTGGTACGGGAACTGTCCGGCAAGAGGTTTGTTCTTTCTGAAGAGTACGCATGATCACCAAAATCGTTATAGTAGTCAACAAACTCGGGCTTCACGCCCGTCCCTCGGCCATGCTGGTCACTGCTTCCAGCAGGTACGAGTCAGAGGTCTTTTTCACCAAGGACGGTCTGCGTATTAACGGCAAATCTATCATGGGCGTGATGATGCTGGCCGCCGAGAAGGGATCGAATATCCTGATCGAGGTGGATGGTGCCGATGAAGAAGCGGCGATGGCGGAGATTATCATGGTCATCGAGTCGGGCTTCGGCGAAAACGACTGATATAAATCTTGCCTTTGTCGCTCTACATCCGTTATTATCATCTGTAATCGCTCGTAAAAGTTAATGAGAGTACGGTTATGTTGAGCAGGCGTAAGAAGTTAAAAGGAACCGCCATCTCCGGCGGAATTGTCCTCGGGACCGCGCGCGTTATTATGCCCGGCGACACGGAGATCACCGAGATAGTGATTCCGGCCACGCGGGTGCGTCACGAAATCGATAGTCTCGATCATGCGATCGAGCAGACTATCGCCGAACTTCACCAACTCAAGGAATCGGCCGGCAAGAAGATGAGCGGTCCTGTGGCCAAGATCTTCGACGCCCAGTTATTGATAGCCGGCGATTACGAATTTCTGAACAAAGTCAAGGAAGAGATCAGCCACCGCCGTCGCAACGCCGGTTTTGCCTACAGCTCTCTGGTGAAAAACACGCTCGCGCCGTTGCGCGCCTCGAGCGACTATTACATGCGGCAGATGGCCCAGGATATCGAGGCGGTCGCCAGTCGTGTGCTTTCATTTCTCGGCGGCGAGTCTCGGCAGGATATGAAATTCTCGCCGCACACGATTTTGGTCGGCAAGAGCTTCACTCCCGGCGATATCCTCACCGCTCGCCAGCGCAAGGCGATCGGGCTTGTCACCAGTGAAGGGGGACGAAACTCGCATATGGCGCTTATCTCCCGGGCACTGCTGATGCCAGTGGTGCTGGTCCGCAACGCTTTTGTGGATATCGCCGATGATTCCCGGCTGATTATCGACGGCACCAAGGGCGAGATGATCGTCAACCCGACCGATGAAGACTGGAGCCAGTACCAGAAGCTGAAAAAACGCCAGGGACCGGCGGTCATCACGCGTATTAAAAAGCTGACCGAAATCCCGCCGAAGACATCCGACGGCGTCGAGATAAATGTCGCGGCCAATCTTGCCCTGCCGGGACCGGCCGATGATATCCTGTCCGAACAGCATTTGTCGGTCGGATTGTACCGCACCGAGTTTATCTATCTGGCCAACAACCGCTTTCCGGACGAGGAGGCGCAGTACCAGTACTACAAAGGCATCGCCGACAAGTACACCGACTCGACCGTCGCCCTGCGCACTTTCGACCTGGGCTATGACAAGCTGGCGACCGACAATGTCTGGCCCGACGAAAACAATCCGGCGCTGGGATGGCGCGGTATCCGGGTGATGCTGGATATGGCCCATGTTTTCAAGACTCAGATCCGGGCGATACTGCGCGCTTCCACTCGCAAGAACCTGAGGATCATGCTGCCGATGGTGTCGGATCTGTCGGAGCTTGAGAAAGCGAAGCGGTTGATCTCGCAGGTGAAGTTCGATCTGCGCAAGCAAGGTGTGCCGTTCGATGAAGATATGCAGGTCGGTATCATGATTGAGGTGCCCTCGGCCGCCATGACCGCCGACACGCTGGCGCAAAAGGCCGACTTCATGTCAATCGGGACCAACGACCTGACCCAGTACACGCTTGCCGCCGACCGCATGAACGACCGGGTGGCCAACCTGTACAGCACCTTCCACCCATCGGTTCTGAAGCTGATCCAGATGACAGTTGACGCGTGCAAGAAGCGTAACAAGCAGGTATCGATCTGCGGCGAGGCGGCAGGCGATCTCCTGGCGCTACCGCTTTTTATCGGCATGGGTGTTGACATGCTCTCTATGCACCCGGCCCGGATCTTCGATATCTGCCGCTTGACTAAAAAGATTGATTCCGGCATGGCGCGTCACCTGCTCAACTCGGTGATGGCCTCAAGTTCGCAACAGCAGGTGTTGCTCAAACTGCAGCACTACAAGACACAGTTGGAAAAGAGAAGAACTATAAGCAAGAGGAAGTGAAGTATTGTCTGTCTTAAACGACGTTGCAAAGATACGCGCGGTTGATCCCGATAATATGTATAACCGGATTTTCGATCTCCCGGAACAGATAACCGACGCCCTCCGAATCGCCCGGGCCTGGAAAATAGACAAGGCCGACTTTTCTGATATCAAGAACATCGTTGTCATCGGCATGGGCGGATCGGCGATCGGCGGCGACTTGGTGCGATCCTTTCTGGCATCGAAGATGCTTGTACCGTTTCAGGTCTGCCGTCATTATCAAATGCCGGAGTATGTTGATGACGAAACGCTGGTGATCGCGTCATCATACAGCGGCAACACCGAGGAGACCCTGTCCGCTCTCAACGACGCTCTCGAACGCAAGGCGATGATAGCCGCCATCAGCACCGGCGGCCTGCTGAAAGAGGTGGCCGAGCTGAACGAGATCCCGCTGGCGACAATACCGTCCGGGCTGCAGCCTCGGGCTGCGCTCGGTTATTCGTTTGTGCCGCTGCTGGTCTTTCTGGAGAAGATCGGCCTGACCGAGAACGTCACCGCCGAGATCGAAACGATGGTGGAAGAGTTGTCAGGCCACCGCGAGCAGTATATCGAAGACAACCCGGTCGAGCAAAACCCGGCCAAGGCGCTGGCGGACACGATTCATGGCCGGATAGTAATCATCTATTCCGGACCGACTATTACCGATGCGGTCGGGCTGCGATGGAAAGG
>DAOWIC010000113.1 GCA_030641085.1 Calditrichota bacterium | reverse complement strand
TCACCCTTCTGAAGCATCAGGTTATTGAGCACCACGCCTGCCGACGCCGGATCGTACCCGGGCAGTTTGACCACCAGATCGGCGGCGCCGTTCAGACGATAGGATATTTGATCTTCATCAAAGGTCAACGAACCCAAACCGGTCAGCCAGACCACATCCGGCACCAGCACCAACGAGTCAAACGGCAACTCACCCGCAATCTGCTCGTCGGGGCCAACCTGAAAGGTCCAGATCTCGCTTCGCCCCTCGTTTGAGGTTACCGGGTATCCTTCCGGCGTCGCCGCCGTTATCTGCCAGACATATGTTCTGCCCGTTTCAAAAGAAAGGCCGGAGACCGGGTAATTATAGATGGAAAGCCCGGTGACGGCCGTCTCATGGTGGGGGTAATTCGCTTCAATAGCGCGATCGACCGACTGCCCCTCCAGGAGTTCGACAATCAGAAGATTGTAGTTGATGTTGAAGTCGATCGGCGTAATAACCGGTGTCCATTGGAAGGTGGGAAACATCATCATCAGCGGCTCGCCGTCGGCCGGCAGCAGCAACTGGGGCGGTTCGGGATAGATGACTTTGAAATCGGTACATGCCACCGCCAGCAACTGTTCGCTGAGATCGAAAATCTCAATGCATATCTGGTACTGGTCCTCCGGGAATTTTCCCGACCGGACCATCATATCCTCAATCTTGGGATTGTAATCGAGGTCCTGCCAGTCCATCAGATCAGATGTATACCAGGTTCGCATGGTCGGACCGCTGCGGAACTCATACTGCCGGCTGCGCGCGGTCAGCACCTCGCCGTATGTTGCGTTAGTAATCGTCGCCCGGAAATAGAATGTCGCCGGGTCGGTGCCGGAGTATGTTACCGCGAGCGAGGCAATTGATGGATCCCGCTCCCATTCCGAGATGTAATTGCTCGGATACGGGTTGACGGTCAGGAACGCATTCCAGTTCATGTCCTGAGCTGAGGCCTGTCCGGCGACGGCCAGTATTATCAAAAGGCTGAAACAAAGTTTTCGGGCAGACAGCATGGCATATACCTCTTCATGAAGGAGTAAGAAGGGTATCCCCCTCGAATTCTACGCACCAATATGGAACAACGCCGCCGGCGGATGCCGACAGGCTATACCGCTTATCGTAGCCAAGGAATTGTTACGCTGCTGTTATTCTCTCAGATGTGTTTGTGGAAATGATTGTTTAACCCTGCACACTTATCCCCACGCGGAAAAGATATCGGCCCGATCCGGCGGTGTCAATCAAAAAAGAGACCCGTCGGTCCAAATGGCGCGGCATTGAGCTAAAACGTCCTGTTTGCCCCCGGATCAGCTAATGTGGATAGATAATATTGAGGTTGGTGGCCGTCTCCTGTGCGATTATATTGGAATAATAGGGCGCGGGCGGTCTTAGACCGCCGACAAATGAAGGGTTGTAGGAGACAGTGAACCAGACTGGTATAATATTCGATATCAAGCGTTACGCGATTCACGACGGACCGGGGATCCGTACCACCGTCTTTTTCAAGGGCTGCCCTCTGGACTGTTGGTGGTGCCACAACCCGGAGAGCCAACAGCTTGAGCCACAGACAGTTGCCCGACGCCAACCGGCCGACGCGCCCCACTCTCTGCCCGAAAAAACGGAGATTTTCGGGCGACGATATACGATCCCGAAAGTGATTGACGAAATCATGAAGGATGTCATCTTTTATGACCAGTCCGGCGGCGGAGTGACGTTTTCCGGCGGCGAGCCATTGATGCAGCCCGAGTTTCTCAAAGAGGTCCTTCGCGCCTGTCGCGAACAGGATATACATACCGCATTGGATACCTCCGGATATGCGCCCTGGGAGAGCATTGAGCCGTTGATCGATCTGGTTGATCTTTTCTTGTATGACCTGAAACTCATCGACGATCAGGCGCACATGAAATATACCGGAGTCTCGAACATGACAGTTCTTAACAATCTGAGTGCGTTATCGCGCCGTTCGGACAACATTCGGATTCGCGTGCCGCTCATACCGGATATAACCGATACCGAGGAGAACCTCGACGCCATCGTTTCATTCCTTAGGCCGCTTGATAGTATTCGCGCTATCAGCCTTCTACCGTATAATCAGTTCGGGCACGACAAATTCAAGCGGCTGAATATGATCAATCGTCTGGGCGACCTGAAAAGCCAGTCCAGTGTGGAGATAACCGATATGAGCCAACACTTCCATGCCTGTGGATATCAGGTGAAGATCGGAGGATAAATCAAATGAACGATAGAATCGCCAAACTGCGGCAGCAAAGCCTCGATGCCGTTCCTCGAATATCGCTCGAACGGGCGAAGCTGCTGACCGAGTTTTACCGCTCCGGTCAGGCGGAGCGCGTGTCGGTGCCGGTGGCCCGGGCTATGGCTTTCAAATTTCTGCTGCAAAACAAACAAATCAGCGTGAACCCCGGCGAACTGATCGTCGGCGAGCGCGGCCCGGCGCCAAAAGAGACACCTACCTATCCCGATATCTGTACCCACACGCTGAAAGATTTCGAAATCCTCGATACGCGCGAGAAAGTCTGGTTTCGCGTCTCCGACGATACCCGCAAGTCCCAGGAAGAGAGCATTATCCCCTTCTGGTCGGGTCGCTCGCTGCGCGACCGGATGTTCGAACAGGTGGATCCTCAGTGGAAAGAGGCTTACGAAGCGGGCGTGTTTACCGAGTTTCAGGAGCAACGCGCGCCGGGGCACACGGTGCTTGACGACAAAATATATCGCAAGGGATTTGTGGATTTCAAACACGACATCATCGCGAGCCTCAACAGCCTGGACTTTTTCAACGATCCGCAGGCATCCGCCAAAAGGGAAGAATTGAAGGCGATGGAAATCGCGGCCGACGCTATCATCCTCTTCGCCGAGCGCCACGCCGAGAAGCTCACGATCCTGGCCGAGGAAGAGACCGATCCGGCCCGCACTAAAGAGCTTAAGGCAATGGCTGACATCTGCCGGAAAGTGCCGGCCCGGGCACCGGAGAGTTTCTGGGAGGCGCTGCAGTATTACTGGTTCGTTCATCTGGGTGTCATTACCGAGTTGAACACGTGGGACTCGTTCAATCCCGGTCGACTCGACCAGCACCTGCATCCGTTCTATAAGAAAGAACTCGAGGCGGGAACGCTCACCTCCGAGCGCGCCCGGGAGCTTTTGCAGTCATTCTGGGTGAAGTTCAACAATCAGCCGGCACCGCCGAAAGTCGGCGTCACGGCGCAGGAAAGCAACACCTATACCGACTTCTGCCTGATCAACCTGGGCGGCCTTACCGAAGACGGCGAGGATGCCGCCAACGAGATGACCTACCTGATTTTGGATGTGGTCGAAGAGATGCGGCTTCTTCAACCCAGCTCGATGGTGCAGATCAGCAAGAAGAACCCGGATCGCATGGTCAAAAGGGCACTGAGAATAATCAAGACCGGCTACGGGCAGCCATCGCTGTTCAATACTGACGCAATTATTCAGGAAATGCTGCGCCAGGGCAAGTCGATCCAGGATGCCCGCAACGGCGGCGCCAGCGGGTGTGTCGAAACCGGTGCGTTCGGCAAAGAGAGCTATATCCTGACCGGCTATTTCAACCTTCCAAAGGTCATGGAAATCACGCTCAGCAACGGCACCGACCCGCGCACCGGCAAACAGATCGGGATCAAGTCAGGCAACCCGAACGACTTTAAGTCATTCGATGATTTCTTTGCCGCCTTCGAGAGCCAACTTGAGTATTTCATCGATGTCAAAATCAAGGGCAACCGGATAATCGAGCGACTCTGGGCGGAATACCTGCCGGCGCCGTTTATGTCGATTCTTATCGATGACTGCATCAAGACCGGCCGCGATTACAACGACGGCGGGGCGCGCTACAATTCGTCCTATATTCAGGGTGTCGGATTGGGCAGTATCACCGATTCCATGACCGCCATCATGTATCATGTTTTCGATCAGAAGACACTTACGATGAAGCAGCTTCTGGATGCTCTCGCCGCAAACTTCAAGGGCGCCGAAGAGCTCCAGGACACGCTTGTGAATGATACGCCGAAGTACGGCAACGACGACGACTACGCCGACAGCATCCTGCGCCGTATTTTCGAGGCCTACTTCGCCGTCGTCGACGGCCGCCCGAATACCAAAGGGGGCCACTATCGGATCAACCTGCTGCCGACTACCTGCCATGTCTATTTCGGCAGTGTGATCGGGGCCACACCGGACGGCCGCCTCGCGCAGTGCCCACTCTCGGAGGGAATCTCGCCGGTTCAGGGCGCCGACCGCCACGGACCGACCTCGGTTCTGAAATCGGCCGCCAAAATCGACCACCTGAGAACCGGCGGCACCCTGCTGAACCAGAAATTCACGCCGCAGGTACTCGAGGACGAGGACGGAATAGAAAAACTGATGCACCTGATACGGTCCTATTTCAAGATGGACGGACACCATATTCAGTTCAATGTCGTCACCGCCGAGACTCTGCGCCAGGCGCAGAAGGAGCCGGACCAATACAAGGACCTGATTGTCCGGGTGGCCGGCTACAGCGATTATTTTGTCGATCTGGGCAAGGACCTGCAGGATGAAATAATTCGCCGCACGGAACACCTCGCGTATTGATGGGAGAACGGATGAAAGATATACTGGGCGGGGGGCTGAACTGGTCGCCGCCGGATGACTGGCAGAAGATAACGACTATCGACGCCCACACCGAGGGTGAGCCCTTGCGGGTATTCATCGGCGGCTATCCCGCCCTTGAGGGCAGGACAATTCTCGAACGCCGGCAGTTCGCCAAAGAGAAGCTCGACCACCTCCGGACCGCCCTGATGTGGGAGCCGCGCGGCCATGCCGACATGTACGGCTGCGTGATTACCCCCGCGATCACTCCGGACGCTGACTTCGGCGTGCTCTTCCTGCACAACGAGGGCTACAGCAGCATGTGCGGCCACGGGATCATCGCTGTTACCAAGGTAGTGCTCGAGACCGGCCTGCTGCCGATCTCCGGGCCGGAAACGACAGTGCGCATCGACACTCCCTCCGGTCTGGTGACCGCCCACGGCCGGGTGAACAACGGCAAAGTTACCAGTGTCTATTTTCATAACGTCCCCTCGTTTGTCCTCGCGCTCGATGAAACGGTTGATGTTCCCGAACTGGGCCGAGTGCGCTATGATCTTGCCTTCGGCGGTGCCTTTTACGCCTATGTTAACGCCGCTGATTTCGATCTCAAATGCACCCCGGACGAGCACAGCCGGTTGATCGAAACAGGGATGCAGATCAAGCGCGCCGTGATGAAGGCACGGTCAATACCGCATCCCTTTGAAGAGGACCTGAGCTTTCTTTACGGAACGATCTTTATCGCACCGCCGTTGGGCGAGGGTGCCGACAGCCGCAATGTGTGCATTTTTGCCGAGGGTGAGGTTGATCGCAGCCCGACCGGCACCGGGGTAAGCGCCCGCATGGCGCTGCACCATGCCCGCGGTGAAATCGGTATCAGGGAGCCTATGGTGATCGAGAGCATTATCGGCAGCCGCTTCACCGGCCGGGTTCACGAGCTGACCGGCTTCGGGCAATACGAGGCGGTCATCCCGGAGGTCGAGGGCCGCGCCTACATCACCGGTCGGCACGAATTCCTCATCGACCCGGACGATCCGCTCGCGCACGGTTTCATTCTCAGGTAGAGATATCGGGCGGAATCAGATACCGGCAATCACTTCATCGAATTCAGCCACCCAACAAACAAATCCCCGGCGCTATCCTTGTAACCGACCACACCGACGAGTCTCCCCTGCTTCAACCCGGCTACAATCTCGCCATAATAGCTGTCATGGTACGCCAGCGCCAGACTGTTATCATACGGAAAGGCGGCGGTCCGTTCACGGGCCGATTCCGACTGCGGGTAGAGCCGCGACCACTCTTCGTACTTCTGGCCGGACGCATCATCGGTCATAAACAGCATCAACGTATCCTCGCCCACCGCGTAGCGCCGCGAGTAAACCTGCGAAAGAGATTTGTGTCCCAGAAAATACTCGACCATAATCTCTTCCGAGGCGGCGATCGCGTTTGCCGCCGGAAAAGCCACAAAAGTCGGCGGCAGTTGATCGGTCCCCGGCAGTACCGGCTCGATCACTTGCGACAGGATGTCGATTGCTGCACGGGTTTCGTCGGAGTCGACAAACCCGATCAACCTGACCAGGAATTGCCCCTTGACAAACTCCGCGCTGGTCGGCGTGGCGAAACCTTCCACACCGCGATCGGTCACAGTCGCCTCCGGCGGACGCATTGCGGCATAAAGACCGAAGGCGTCGGCTGCGCTTGCGAAGCGATATATGTCCGCCACCAGTTCGGCCCTTTCCCGTCTATAATCGGCCGTGGCGACTTCCTCGAAGTTGTACCGATGGTACAGTTCCGCGCCACCGTTGATGTACTCGTAGAGCGAATCGCCGACATAGCGCGAGATATCCGATGTTCTCTCGAGCGCCAGCGAGTCAATCGCAAACGGAAGGTAGTTATCCGCCCAGCGGGCATCATCGGCACCCTTCTGGCCACAGGCACCGAGTGTCAGCACTAGAGCCACCATCACGACCGGCATCCAATACTTTTTCACAGCATCTCTCCTCTATGCATATCGTTTGACATCATTCATCATACTAAGCGCAGCCGCCCCTGTTCGAGAAGATACAGCTTTTCGGCCATATTCTCAACAAAACGTCGGTCGTGGCTGACGAAGATAATTCCGCCGGGGTATCCGGTCAGCACGTGTTCGAGAATCTGTATCGATTCAATATCGAGGTGCGAGGTCGGTTCATCCAGAATCAGAAACTCGGCCCGCGCTAAGATCGCTTTTACAATCGCCGCCCGCATAAGCTCGCCGTAAGAGAAGCTCTCGACCGGATCGCGCACTTTGTCCTTTCGGATCAGCGCCGCCCCGAGATACTGACGGACGACCGTTTCGCTGTATCCGCAGTCGGAAAAATGATCGAGCAACCGCCGGCCCTCAAAGACTCCTTGAAGACCCTGCGGCAGGACGGATATCGGGACGCTTTCATTCACATGGCAACTTCCCTCGCAAGGAGTCAACATCTGACGAATTATATTTAGAATGGTTGACTTGCCGGACCCGTTGGCACCCATCAGGCAGATCCGATCGCGGGTTGATGCGGACAGGTCGACATGATGCAGCAACCGCGTGGTCGGACTGTCGTTGATACCCGACTCGACACGTCCGTAATCAAAACTAACTCCCCGCAACGAAAACACCTCTCGGTGCCTGACATCGAAAGATGGCAGCTTGAGATTGATTCTTCGCGGAACAAACGGCTTGATCCGGTTCAGTTCTTCGGCTTTTTTGTCAGCCCGGCGCTGAACCGCTTTGGAGCGTTTGGCCATCTTTTTCGACATCTTGGCGATGTAGGCCCGGGCCTTTCCGGCGCCTTTTTTTTGTTTTTCTTTGCTGGCGGCCCAACCCGCTCTCGCCCGGGAGTCCTGTTGAAGCTGGTTGATCTTTTTTCTCAGTTCCGCGGCCTGGTGACGGCGCGCCTGATACTCTTCGGTCTGGATCGCCTGCGCCGCGCTGGAGCCGCCGGGCGCAATGTGAATTCCATGAGGTGATAGCAAGACGGTCCGATCGGCCAGGTGATCGGTGATTTCGCGGTCGTGCGTTACCAGCAGTATCGCCTTGCGTTGGGATTTGAGCCGTGCCAGATGTTCTTCGAAAGCGACAATGCCGTCGAGGTCGAGGTAATTGGTCGGCTCGTCAAACAGGTACAGATCAACATCCATCGAGAGAACATCGACCAGCGCCAGCTTCTGAAGCTCGCCTCCTGACAGTGTCTGCCGTAAGTCACTATCACCGTACTGCAACCCGAAATCCCCGAGCAGCTTCGCCGCCGCGGAACCGCCGTCAGGCGCACCGGCAGCATGCGTCGAAATTCGGCCGACGTCGGCGCCGATCTTCTGAGGCAGATAAGCAATCTGGATTCCCGTGGCAGGCGATATCTCGCCCAAGACCCGAAGATCACTGCTATCGTCGGATATCTCTTTCCTCTCGCAGCGCCCGGCCACCAGATTCAGAACTGTCGACTTGCCGCAGCCGTTGGCCCCGGCCAGAGCTATCAGTTCTCCGGCGTGAACAGAAAATGACAACGCCTCAAAAAGCAGGTTGCTTCCATACGAAACGTTCACGCGACTGAGATTAACCTGAGCCTGTTCCGACATCTGTCGTCTCCATCGCCGGCTGTTTAGCTCGCCTAGAAATCGACCGTGGTGCCGATACCGGCCGCAATCGCCCGATCGTAGACAAGCTTCGCCGTAGCGACATCCTGAATTGCAAGACCGTTCGACTTAAAGAGCGTGATTTCGCTCTCGGATTGACGGGCTGGTTTGCTGCCGTTGAGGATCTCGCCCAGCTCGGCGTACATGTGCGATTTGTCGATCGCCCCCTCGTTGATCGGTATTATCACATCGCCCGCTTCGGCCAGACAGGCGTCGTAGGAATCCGCCACAAACCGCGACCGCTTGACAATGGTGGTATCAAGCTCTCTTGCGTTGGGCGTGTGACTGCCGATGCCGTTGATGTGGCTGCCTTCACGAACTTTGCCGCCGTCGAAGATCGGTGTCGCCGACGATGTTGCGGCGCAGATTATATCACAGTTGTCCAACACCTGATCGGGCGAGTCCGCCTTTATAATCTCGATACCGAGCCGGGCGCCCACATCGCTGATGAATTTCTCAACCGCTTGATCGGAAAGGTCGTACACATACGCTTTGCTGATCTGGCGGGCGACCGCCACAGCCCAGAGCTGCATTTGTGCCTGTACTCCGGCGCCGAAAATTCCGGCCACCTGTCCCTTGTCCGGGCGAGCGAGATATTTTGTCGCCACCCCGCTGGCCGCCCCGGTTCTGACTGCGGTCAGATAACCGCCGTCCATAATACAGACAACCTCACCGGTCTTTGGATCCTGGACCAGTACCTTGCCGAGAACTGTCGGTAGATCATGTTTGGTTGGATTATCCTTGTAAACCGTGACAACCTTACATGCCAGCGCCCCCAGTTGCTTCAGGTAAGCCGGCATATATAACGACAGACCGTCGGGCGCGCCGATATTTATCCGTAGCGGCAGGGCCGCGGTTCCGTTGGCCAGCTCCTGAAACGCCTTCTCGACAACATCCATACAGTCGGCCATTTCAAGCACTTGAGCTACCTGATCGCGTGATAATAAGAGCGGCATGAATACCTCCTCACTGGGTTGAATATTGATACAGGAGATTATATTCTGCCGGACGGAGTCTTGGCAAGCTCTTTCTGAATAGTCATTCGCGACAATTGGATGTGGATGTCGGGATAGGGGTTATACGATCAGGTGGCCGTGATACGACTACGCCGGTGTGAGTATCGATTCGCCGACGGGGAACGTGACAGTAAAGGCAGTGCCTACTCCGGGCTCTGTTTCAAGGTCAATCTCACCGCCGTTGTCCCTGATGAGACGGGCGCAGGTCACCAAACCGTGGCCGTGACCTTTTGCCTTTGTGGTAAACTGGGTCTTGAACAGTTTTTCTCTTACCTCTGGCGTAATGCCCACGCCGTTGTCCGAAACGGTCAGGATGACTCGATTGGCCTCAAGCGAGGTGCTGACCGTGATCTGTCCGGCCTGACGATTTGCTTCTTCGATAGCATCGGCGGCGTTGTTGAGCAGGTTTAACAGAAGCTGCGAGACGTGACCGGTATTCATATCGAGGGACGGAATGGTGTGGTCAAAGTCAGTTCGAATTTTGATCTTCTGGAATTTCTTTCTCAAAGTCAGAAAGGAAAGGGTCTCGGTCACGATACCGTTCAGGTCGGCGTTTTCATCACCTGAGGTGACCTTACTGTAGTCTGTCAGGCCCGCAGTGAAACGTTCCATGCTGATCACATTATGCTTCAGTTTTCCGAGGGTTTCAGCGGCTTTTTCCATGTTTCCGCGTTCCAACGCCAGCGTTGTCAGTTCGACGCCGCCGAGGACCATGCCCAGGTAGTTGTTCAGTTCATGGGAGATCGAGGCTGCCATCTCGCCCTTCTCGGAGAATTTCTCGAGTTCAAAAAGGCGTCGCTCGCTCTGTGTCTGCTCGGTAACATCCTCGACCGTGACAACGAGGTCGGTATTAATATCCTGTTCGCGCTGTATGCAACCCAGGTAGACTTTGAAAATCCGCTCCTGCTCACCATTGCCGGCGGCCATGTTCTCTACCCGCAGGTTGTCGATCTCGGATGATCCGCCGCGGATCCGGTGCGACCAGTCATGGAACAAGTCATCGGGGAAAACTTTCTGCACCGGCTGATGCAGCAAAGATTCGACAGCCACCGAATCGTGTCGCAGGTCACGCAGAATCGCCATTGCCGGCGCGTTTACCTTTTTGAGCCGGTATTGATGATTGAAGACAAACACACCCTGCTTGACACTATTCAGTATATCGAGATACCAGGTGTTCAATTGAGCAATCTCGACAAAGTGGAAGGAGTTACTGATAAACGGGGTGACGGTATGGGTCAGAGTGGTCAGCAAATGGATATCGGTTTCTTCAAACGGTTTCCCGCTTACTCGAGGACCACTGCCGAGAATCCCGATAAGTTCATCTTTGTGAACGAGCGGCACAATCAGCTTGGCACCAAAGGCGGCCAGTTCATCAGCCAGCGTCATCATACAGCGTTCGGGTTTCAGACTCTCGACGGCCAGCGGTTCTTCGGACCGCTGCAGAAACTGGCGTTGTTCGCTGTTGAGCGCAAGCGAAGGCGGCGCGTTTTTTTTGAACTTGCCGGTCCCGAAATAGACCGGTTCCGCCGAAACCGCGCCCGGTCGATAAAACGCTGCAAAAGTATTAACCGCGGTCAACTGCCCCGAGAGCGTCAACAGCAAAACATCGATCAACTCGTGAAAATCCGGCCGGTTCGAGAACTGCTGAGCAAGCTTGGAAAGCGCATCCAGCGCCAGCGTTTTCTTGTGAAGCGCCATGTTCTCGTCGGGGGATCTCAATACGTCATCGAATAATGGCTTCAAGCCGGGCACCATCCCTTTAGCCCCTGGGAATGCCGCAGAATTCTGCGGACTGTTGTCTGTCAGTTTTTATAGTCAGGTAGTCCACCAGATCAAGAACCACCAGCACGTGCATGATAGCGTCTGAAACATTGCACAATACTATGTCTCCGCCCGCCTCACGTGAGGTCTCGACACTACCCAATATCGAGCCGACACCGGCCGATGAAATGAACTCCATATCGCACATATCGATTATGATATTGTTGCGACCGGCTTCCTGGGTAGAGCTAATAACCTCAACCATCTCGTGCGCGTTGTTGTTATCCAGGGTCCGACCCGGATTTAAAACGACGACGCCATCGTCAATCAACTCTTGTCTGATCTGCGAATCGCTCATCGTTGATTCCGGGTTTTAGTCAGTATCAGAACATTATATCGATTGTCGCGTCGCTCATACTTTATATCATTCGTCATGCGTTTAATCATCACCAGACCAAGTCCCCGTCTCCGGCGGTTTACCGCGGCTGCCTCCGGCATATAATCCAATGATACCGAAGTGGGATCAAACGGCCGACCGGGGTCGACAAAGCGCATCCAAAAGCCGGTTTCTGTTCTCCTGGCCGAGAACTCGATTCGATCGCCATCGGCCAGTTGGGCGTGTTCGGCGATATTGGCCGAGGTTTCGTAGAACACGGATTGCAGTTCCAGCGCGCACTTGTCGGGCAATCCGACCTGACGCAGGTAATCCTTGAAATCGCTACGCATCCGGCTAATCTCGTCCGTATCAGGCGAGAAGGAAATTTCGAACTGCTCGACTGGATCGGTCAACTCCGGCACACCGACACAGCCACTCGAACCATCGTACTCGTCATCGTCACGGCCTGTCAGAAAAAACTCTTCCAGATCGAGCGCCTTCAGTACCCGGATCAGTACTCCGGGCGGCGATGTCAGCCGCAATCGTACCGAGGCCTCGCGACTCAGACTGAGCGCCTCCCACAAGAGATTGATGTGACTGGACGTAACGTGTTCAAGATTTGAACAGTCGAGTTCAATCAATTCGGGTGAACCATCCAGCAATAGGTCAAACTCGCGGTAGAAGCCCTCGACCGCTCCTGTCTCCAGTTCGACCGGTACCGCTAGCACCCCCGCTTGTACACACTTGTTCAAGTTAGCTCCCCATTAATAGTCTGTCATTGTAGTTATCGGCACACCGGCCATCCATTTCATAGTCACAAGAGTAATATCGTCAAATTGCGGTGCCGTATCGACAAATGCAGTATGCTTGCCGACCGAGTCGCGGACGAATTCCTCGGGCTCCAGGTCACGGTTGAAAACGAGCATATCAACCAGACGCCCCATGCCGAACTCTTCGCCGGCCGGATTTTGCGCTTCGTTCACACCGTCGGTATACTGCACCAGCCAGTCATCGGGCGCCAATGTTAACTCGCCGCTTTCTATTCTCCTGTCGAACTGAGCCGATGGCATCATCCCCAGCGGATATCCCCTGGTTTTGATAAGTTCCGGCTCACCGCCGTCTCCTTTGAGTCGAATCAGAGGGTTGTGTCCGGCCGAGGCAAAAGTGAAATGCCCGGTCTCCTTATCCAGGACACCATAGAACATTGTCACAAACATGCCTTTCTTGATAT
>DAOWIC010000307.1 GCA_030641085.1 Calditrichota bacterium | reverse complement strand
GATTGTCACCAGCACCGAATCGAACAGGATATTCGGATGCTCGTAGACCACCGCCAACATCGGCCGGACAATCTCCGGGACAAGCTTCTGGTCATGAATGTATTTGAACAGGCCGTACACTTTGTTGTAGCTGAATTCGGTCGCGGGGACAAGTTGTCCCTCGTAATGCTTGAGCGTGTGGCCGAAAACAGTGCCGACAAAGACCGGTGCCTGATCGCACTCGGCCACAATGCGGCGGATGGTCGGCATCAGATTGTTGCGCAGGATATAGGTCCAGGTATCGACCGGCACTCCCCACTCGCGCAACTGTTCCATCTGTTCGAAGACCTCCGTCGGCAACGCCCGGCGAGCTTCCTCAATCATCTCCTCACTGATCGAGATCGGGGCGGAGTCGGTGTCGGGATACATGCGATCCGCGCCGGGAAGCACGCGCTCGAAAATCGTCGTGCCGTCGATTAGAGACTTGCGGGTCTCGTTCGGGACACCCTCGAACGCCATCTGACAGCGTTCTTCGATTGTCTCGAGGGCGCATTTGAGGTCGGCGTCGGAGGTCCATATCAAAAGCTGTGTATCATCCGAGCCGGCTTTCAGCCGTTTGGCGATGCGCTCCCACTGATCGGTGGAAATCACCGGTTCAGGCTGTTCGGAGTGCACCATGTTGGGCCGGTCGAGACAGGCGATGACTTTCAGGCGACCGATTAGTTCGTCGGCAAAGACGTGACCCGGCTGAGTGAAATGCGACAAGACTCCCCTGAACCCGGGCAGGTTGACCCCGATCAGGCGTTTTTTCTCAGCGCGCGCCTGTTTGATCGGCTCATAGTCGGTCGGAAGATCGTCGTAGTTCAATTCGTCTGAAGAGATTTTCCACCGGTCGTTGTTTTTGACCCGGTCCGCCAGCAGGGCGCGGATATCCAGGAGCGCTTTCTGCCGGAACGCCTCGTTGTGCACCAAATCGGGGATCCAGCTAATGTGAGCCACACCCTTGATTTCCACCCGCGTGCCGCCGGTGACACTGACATTGACATCCTCGCGGGCGGCGCCGATGCCGGTGCGAACACGGCCGGTACTGCGGACAACAAAGCGCAGATAATGGGCGGCCTCGGCCGCTTCATCGGGAGTCAGCAATTCCGGATGGGTGACTGTTTCGATCAGCGGCACGCCGAGTCGGTCGGTTGTGTAGATGCGCTCGTGACCGATATCGGAAACCTCGCGGCAGGAGTCTTCTTCGAGACTTAGCTGGATCAGGCGAACTTTCTTGTTCTTCAGGGGGATTTCACCCTCGATACCGATAATGCCGGTCCGCTGGAACCCGGTCGGGATACTGCCGTCAAGATACTGCTTGCGCGTGATATGAAGCTCGCCGACAATATTCTGTTTCAACAGCAGCGAAATTTCCAGAGCGTAGGCGAGCGCCTCGCGATTTATCGGAAAGGGCGGCGTGTCATCGATATCATAGGTACAGGCGGTTTCGTACTTGAGGCGGTAGGTGATGTTTTTCTTTGTCTTGAATTCCATCAGGGCGGTGCCGTCATATTCGCCCAGCTCACTGAGGGTCGGGCGCATATGGCGGATAACTTCGGCATCGTACTCACCGTCGTTTTGATAAAGGCCGGATGGACAGCGGCAGAACAGTTTTTTTTCGGTCTTAAGCTGCTGATGAATCTCCAGGCCGCATTTGAAACCGAGGTCGCGGTAAACCGCCTCGGAAGCATCGGCCCGTTCGACATAGCCGACCCGCTTTTTGGTGATCTCATAGTTTGCAGCCGGATCGAATCTATTGGCGCCGGATCTTTGGGTCATCATAAAACTTCTCCTGTTTGCAGCCGCCCGGATCTGTCCGGTTGTGCGCATCACAGAGGGGTCGGCAGCTCGAATATTCGGCCCTGAACATAGTTAAGAAAATCTTATTTGGCAAATCATTCGAGCCAAATTAGCGGAAAAAATCCCCCCCGATTGCCGGAATCAATTACCCAAACTGAATTGACAAAAGGCGAAATATGCCGATATTAAGGAATAAGCGGCCACAAGCGCCCGTTGGAAAATCCACTGAAGGAGACTGATTGACTGTCCACGCCAAGAAACTGATTGTCCGCCTCTGCCTGACAATTTTGGCCCTGCTCGGCTCGGCTCACGCATCCGGCCCGGCCCTGATCAGTTATCAGGGGCGGCTGGTCGACACCGAGAACCGGCCGGTGACCAACGGCAGCCATGACCTCGTGTTTTCCCTCTTTGCGGATTCAACCGATGGCGAGGCGCTCTGGTCGGAGAGCGGGCAGGTTGTCACGGTTGACGGCCTGTTTGATCACCGGCTGGGTTCGGTGACCCCTCTTCCGGCGGATATTTTCACCGGCGAATCGCTTTTTCTCGAGATAACGGTGGCGGGCGAGATCATATCACCCCGGACCCGACTTACATCCGCTCCCCACGCCCTGAACGCGGGCGGCCTGAGAGTCACCGACGCGGATGATTCCCTCGCGATTGCGACCAGTGGCAACAACCGCAGCTTGACTTTGTACGATTCGGAGGGAGCCGAGAAAGTAATTCTGCGCGGGCTTGATGGCGACACGGCGGTGATCCTTCCGGAGGGTTCGATCAGTGCCCCTGAACTGCTCGACGAACCGGGTATTGCGGTCAATACGAACATCCACGCGGTGCCGCTGATCACGACGATAATGTCCGATCTGGTGAGAGTGGATATCACCACTCCGGCCGACGGGTATATCCTGCTGCTGGGTAAGTGTTACCTGCTGTTGAGCGGGACCACCGGTCCCAACACTGCCCAGGTGCAGATCGACGAAGCCGTCGGAGGCGGCACGCAGTTTCCCTACTATGCGATGGCCGGGCTTTCCGGCTATGTCAACACCGGCACCAACTACTTCCCTATCTTTGTCCAGCGGGCGTATTACAAAAAGGCCGGCTCCTATGAGTTCCGCATGGAGGCCCGCGCCTCTTACGCCTTGCCGGCACGGGCGGAATGCTGGGATCATGTCCTGATCGCTGTCTACTACCCGACCCAATACGAGGCGGTCAAGGCGATCCTTTCCAGTGGCCTCGGCTTGCCGGGAGCGATTCCGTTTGAGGTTGATCGCTCGGACCCGGACGAAAGCGGGCAATATTACGAGATCGACCTGCGGCAACTACGCCCGGACTCCTCTGCCTCGAAGCAGTAACTTTCACCTGTCAAAAAGAGTATACGCTACGCGATCAAGACGTCTACTTGAGCAGCAGCATCTTGTGCGATTTCACATAGTCGCCGGCTTCGAGCCGGTAGAAATACAAACCCGTGGCGACTTCTTTCCCACCCTCGGTGGTCCCGTTCCAATATTCGATATACTCCCCGGCTGACTGCTCACCGTCAACCAGCACCTTCACGCGCTGACCGAGAAGGTTGTAGATCGTTAGTTTTACCTGAGCCTTTTGCGGCAGCGCATAAGGGATAGATGTTTCGAGGTTGAACGGGTTGGGATAATTTTGAAGGAGCGAGTAGTCGACCGGAACCAGACCGGAACTATTGGGAATGCCGGTCGGAGTGCCGCCGAGATAGTACAGATGAATACCGCTGCCGCTGGAGACAGCAATCACGTTGTCGCCGACCGCCATCATTTCACCCCCCAGTCCACCCTGATCGATCAGGATCGGCTGGTTGAGCGTGACATCGAATACCATCAGCCCCTCCGGGCCGACCGTGTAAAGCCGGTCACCGTCGAGACCGGCATCGACCACCGGATACGGCAACGATACGACCGCGACCCGTTCCATCGCTCCCGGTACTGATATGTCGATCTGGTACATCAGGTCCCACTGGAACACGATCAACTGATCGCCCACCACGACAACGTCATTCGCCAGACCGGACAGGCCGATTGTCGATCGATACATCAGATCGATCTCCTCGCTGATCTCGCACTCGATAACCTGACGCGTGCTGGTGGCGACATAAACGTATGAGCCCCGCGTGGCAAGGGTCTGAACCGACCCGAAGAAAGTCCACTGGTTAAGCAAGTCGATATAGCCCAAATCGGAGAAGCCGTAAACATCGATTACATCCTGGCGACGGATAGTGAGCAGGCGATCGTCGCCGAATTTCTGTTCGATAAACTCCATCTCGCGTACACCGTCGGCGGGTACAGTCATAGAGCGCTCCAGATGATACTCGTCGGCCTCGGTACTTCGCAGGACCTCGGCAATTTTGTTGAAGCCGGGGTACAGAATCATCAACGTATCCTGCCAGTGCGCCATCGCTGTCACGCTGTCCAGTTCGGGAAAGATAGAATACTCGTGCAGGACATGCGCCGAGTCGCCAATGGCGTAGACATCCACCGGGTTGGAGACACCTCCGGTGAAGAGCTTCTGGTTGTAGATAAGCAAGTCGCTGACATGCCCCGCCCGGTATACTCCCTGGTACGGAACGCTGGCGTCATCAAGATTGAAAACCGTCATGCCGCCAATGCTGCTCGGAAGAATCAGGTGATCCTGATCATTGATAACAAAAAGATCGCCGTCGGCCAGGTTATCTTCCAGAATAAGACTGTCGGTTACCTGGAATCCGTCACGGTCGAGCAGCCACATGGTGCGATCCGAAAGCAACACCAGTTTTCTATCGGTCAGGAATATCTTCCGGGGTGCTGCGATGCCGGTGACAGAATCGACAATCTGCGGCGTGGCGCCTCCAAAATCGCCGAACAGCACACCATCGTAGGTCAATATCGCGAAAAGTGAATCATAATGGATGAACGACGTGCCCCGTTTGGGAACATACATGATGTCGCGCGCGGGTCCGATACCGTCGCTCTGGAGGTTGTACCGCACGATGCCGTTGTACTCGTCCAGCGCGCACAAGACACCGCCGTCAATATCGATCTGGGTTACGAGAATGCCCTTCAGGCTCGAATCGACAAACTGAGCCTGTCCGATCGTCGGCATGTCGTAAAGCCGCACACCGTCGAACCATGCCGCAAGATAAACCTGACTGCCGTCGATAACGAAGTCGGCAAACATCCTGTCAAACTCGGTCGCACCCAGATAAGTAAGCTCGGGCAGGTTGGAAATATCGAAAAAGCTCAGCCTGTTATCGGCCGACTTCAGGACCAGACGGTCGCCGAAGCGCTTCATCCTGCCGCCATCTATATCCAGATAGAGCTGGTCGACAAAACTGAATTGCGCCGAGGTATCGCTGAACTTGAACAGAGTGACGCCCTCGTCACTGACCGCCAGAGCGAAGCTGTCGACAATCGTGACGGCATCAATCGACGAGCGCATGATGGTGTAATCCGGGATCGAGTCAAACTCGGCTCGCGGCGAAGATACCAGCAGCCACAGGGCCGCAAATGTCAACAAGGCTCTCTTCATTTCACCAGCATCATCTTTCTTGACAGCGTGCATGTCGATGTCTCAAGCCGGTAGAAATACAGACCGGAAGCATAACTGGAGCCATCGAACTCAATCCGGTGATACCCGGCCGGCATATCGGTGTTGACCAATGTCGTGACCTTCTGGCCGAGGATGTTAAAGATATCGAGTTTGGCGCGGGTCGACACCGGCAGATCAAAGCGAATGGTGGTCGACGGATTGAACGGATTGGGATAATTCTGGCGCAGCGCCACGGTTACCGGCAGCGGCGGTGGATTGTCCGATGAATCGTTCGAATCGGCCCACGCCCCCCAAATATTCGTGTTAAGGTTATCGGTCAGAAATTTGGCCCGGTTGCGGCCGCTGTTGTAGGCGGCATCGAAATTCCAGACCAGCAATTGATCGTCGTCGCTCACCAACAGCAGTTCCACGAGATTATCACCATCAATGTCATCGATCAGCGGAGCGTGGGTCGAGGCGCAGACCTCCACCGGACTGGTCGGCGTCTGGATCGGCCAGCCCTCCACCGGGGTCGCGGTGTGATCGAGGATATAAAGCAACTCTGGTCCGGTTCCGGGAAGGATATGCCCGGCCCTGAAAGCTATCTCGGGGTAGTCATCACCGAGCAGATTCGCAACCATCGGCGTACCGAAGGTCACGGGATCGACAAACGCCACGCCGTGCGGCTGCCCCTCGAGCTGAGCGTAGGCCGAACCGTCGTATCGGAAGATATAAAGTCGGGCGATATCGAACTCGAAGAACGAGCAGAGTATCTCCGGCACACCGTCGAGATCGAGATCGGCCAGAATCGGGTAGGCGCCTAACCAGTCCTCCACCTCGGGCAGCGCTTGCGGCCATCCGGGGAGATCCTCGTTAAGATTGGTCTTTATCCAGACATGCGGGATGCCGGAATTGTCGTAACCACTGCTGACGATTTCGAGCCGGTCATCGCCATCCAGATCCGCCAGCGCGGTGCCGTAGATAAGGGCGGCCTGTACAACCAGCGGGCTGGTCCAATCGTTAACAGGGCGCCCGGTGCGGCCCTCAAACAGGCCCACTCCGCTATACGGAAAAGGCGACGAATAGGACGCCACCACCTCCATGTGTCCGTCCCCGGTCATGTCGGTTGAGGTAACGAAGGGCGAGCTATAGCCGCCGTATCCCCAGCCATCGGCGATACGCGGATCGAATGATGTAAAGAGTCCCTCAAGAGAATAGAAATAGGAATCGCCGTTGAATTCATAGGCCAGGATATGGCCAACTTTGTTGATAATCACAATCGCCGAATCTTCGTTCAGGCCAAGCCTTGTTACGGTCGGGTTGGGGAAGGTGTAGTCGTTCGGGATCATACCGGTGTAGCATTCCTGCGGCCAGCCGTCGGCATAGCTGCCATCCGAATTAAAAACATGAATGCCGTCGTGAGAGGTGGCGATTATCTCGTCCTCGCCATCGCGGTCGACATCATAGATTGCGGGCACGCAACGCATGTCCTCGGTGGGTTGGACCGGGAAGCCTTCGCGAACCTCACCCTGCGGCCCGTAGACAAACAGGCCGTTGTAGGTGCCGATAATAATCTCCCTGGTGCCGTCGTGGTCGAGATCGGCACAGACCGGCGTGATCGATCCGCGGCCGGGCATCTGCTGCGGCCAGCCAGCGGCAAAGGCCGATTCCACATAGACCGAGGCGCTGTCGACAAACCGCTCCGCATCGTAAAAGCCGCATAGGTAGAGCGTGTAGGCACCGGTATCAATGCCGGAAACGGCCCAGCGGTAGAACTCGTCATCGAATACCTCACGCGTCGATGAAGTCAGTTGCGTCATTTCCCCGCCATTGCGGTAGTAAATTGTCAGGGAATCGAAATCGGGGCCGTAGCACGAACCTGTTACAGGGATATCATATTTGATCCGGTCATCGTCCAGCGGCGAAACCATTGTCGTGATATTCCGCCGGACATAGGTGAAACTGGTGACACTGACGGTGCCCCAATCATCGACCAGGCGCAGGTTTATAGTGCCCTCGACAAAGTGATCGTCAAACAGATACAGGATCGAATCGGACGGCAACGAGGATCCTTCCGCCAGATGATGCCAGTCTTCGGAACCGGGGCCGTGGGAGTACTCGAGCAGCCACCCTCGGGAGTAGCCGCCTACCGGACCGGCCATGATTTCGATATCGGTCGTGTAACGTTGACCGCGTACCGGCTGAACGAGGTGGATACCGTCATCGTCGAGCAGGCTTAATGAACTGCTGACATTCAGGTAACCGTATCCCGTAATAGTGTCCGGACCGACCAGGTTCTCGCCCGTTCCGTGCGGGTCAATCATGTCGGTGGCGCCGTGCAAGAGCGCCTGCTCCAACTCATCGAGGGGCAGATCAGGACGAACCGACCAAAGCAGCGCCGCCGCTCCCGCCACGACCGGCGTGGACATCGAGGTCCCGTCGGAAAGATAATACAGTGAGTCTTCGTCGATAATGCGCACGCCCGGCTCACTCGGAGCGTACAGATCCGTACCGGCCGCCCGCAGTGAGAGGATATCCAGCCCGGGAGCGACGATATCGATGTGAGCGCCGTAGGTGGAAAAGTCGGTCATGTAGCCGTAGGAATCGCCCGCGCCCACCACGAACGAGGACTCGTAAGCGGCGGGATAGAAGCGTTCCGTGTCGCCCGTGTTACCGGCGGCGATACAAACAAAAACACCGTTCTGCCGGGCCAGATTGAGCACCTCGCGGACAATGCCCGATTCATAGGGACTTCCCCAACTGATATTGATCACCTTCGCGCCGGAATTGATAGCATACATAATTCCCTCGGCACCGACCGAGAGAATCGCGTTCGGTAAGATCTTGATTGGCATTATGTCCGCGTTGGGCGCCATGCCGGCCACGCCGAGGCCGTCCCAGTTGGAAGCTACAATGCCCGCGATATGAGTGCCGTGCCCGTCTTCATCGGTGGGATCGTTGTCACCGATAATATTGAAGATGTTAAGTTCGTCGCCGGAAATATCAAATCCGAGAGTGTCGTCGACATAGCCGTTGTGATCGTCATCGATATTGTTGTACGGGATCTCGTCGGCGTTTACCCAGAACCGTCCCAGCAGTTCCGGGTGGATCAGATCGACCCCGGAGTCGATTATCGCCACGATCACGCGCGTCTGGTCGGCAGGCATGGCAGCATAATGCGCAATCACCCCGACATCGTTGCCGGCTAGTCCCTGTTTGAGCACCAGTTCATCGTTATCGTCACCGGTGATCCGCTCTATTCCGAGATACTCCTGGCCGTAATTATGAAGATACCACTGCTGGTCGAACAGGGCGTCGGTGGGGAATTCAAAAAACTGAAGGTAGTGGTCCTGCTCGACATATTCGAAATTATCCTGTCCGAGGATGGCCGCGAGACCGGGCGCGTCGATCGTTTTGTCGTTGCTTGTGTAAACATAGAAACGGTTCCACTGATCCGCGCCGACGATCTCATTCGATGTAATGAGCGATCCGATCTTCTTCAGGCTGGCGCCGCCGGCCAGCGCCAGGCGCATACGATCAGGCTTGGCAGTAGCCGAGAGTTTGACTATAAAACGGCCCGGGACCGGACCGGATGGCATCTCTGTGGCAACCGACGCGGTCGAGCAGAAACCGAACAGGGTCAGAAATATCCAGTAAGCCGATGTTCTGTATATCTTGCGCATTTTCTCGATGCGATACTGCTAAAGGTGGATTCGGCACGGGGTCGTCTAATAGAAAAACGGCCCAAATGGGAATTCGTTCAACTATATCCATAAAATACTATGTTTCAACAGGTTGTCAAGACAATTTCTCGGCCCGGCATATGGTCTGTTCGGCTACAATAAGCAACCGCGACTGACGGTTGATTAATGGAGTGAGGGCGACCGTTAAAAGCTGCGACGGGGATCAATCGGATGGGGCGGCGTCGGATTGACCTGCTCGGGCCAGAACGCCTTTGTTCACTTTGCCTGATTTGTATTTCGGCAGCGACTCGGCGATTTCTATCAGTTTGGGGATTTTATGCTCCGACAGCGTTCGGCGGCAATGCTGCCTTATCTGCTGCAGTTCTATGTCACAGCCGTTGCGAGGGACAACGACCGCCTTGATCGCCTCGCCGAGCAGGTCATCGGGAACACCAAACACGGCCGCCTCGTGGATCGCCTCGCAGGTAAGCAGGCATTCTTCGATCTCCTTGGCGCTGACGCGATTGCCGCCGGATTTGATGATCTCCTTCTTGCGCCCGACAATGCGAATAAAGCCGTCGTCGTCCCGTTTGGCCAGATCGCCGGTGTACAGCCAGCCGTCTTTGAGCACCTCTTTCTGCTCATCCGGCTGGTTCCAGTAACCCATCATCACGCTGTCGCCACCGACCACGATCTCACCCTCTTCGTCCACAACCGCCTCTTCCCCGTTCTCCTTGATAATCCGCACCAGCAGACCGGGAACTTCGATCCCAACCGTGCCGAGTTTCTCGATCAATCGTTCCGGGGGCAGCCAGGTGATGCGCGGCGAGGCCTCGGTCTGGCCATACATAATATAGATCTCTTTATGCGAGAAAGCATCATAAAGTCGCTTGATCAGTTCCGGGGCAAGGCTGCCGCCGGCCTGTGTGAAATAGCGCAACGACTCGAGCTTTCGCTCGGCGAACGAGGAGGTGTTGAGCAGGATCATAAAATTGGAGGGCACCCCGGAAAAGCCGGTGACGTTTTCGGCTTCCATCGTGTCCAGAACAATTTCGGGATACATAAATCGATTGTCGATCACCAGCGCGCCGCCCACCGACATGTGGGTCAGCATAAGCGAATTGCCATATATGTAATAAAACGGCAGGATCACCAGAACGCTGTCTTTCTCGGTCAGTTTCAGGTACTCCACTGTTCCGATCGTATTCGAGATCAGGTTACGATGCGACAGCATAACGCCCTTCGCCTCGCCGGTGGAACCGGAGGTGTAAAAGATCGCCGCCAGATCGCGGGGGGCGGCATTGGCATCATCCCAACCGGGAAGATCGGCCGCAGGCGCGTCGGACTTTTCTATGTCGCTGCCAACGGCCGTATTTGCTATCTCGTTGAAAGTGTCGCAAACGATCTGATCCGGCCTGAATTTCAGTTGCTTGTCGGAGATGACACGAACCAGTGACGGTTTCAGCTCCCAGAGCTTCGCTAACATGCGTTGGTGGCGGGCGTGGACAATCAGTACCTGTGCCTGGCAGTCGTTTAAGATGAAATTCAGCTTTTCATGATTGAGCGATGTATCGATCGGCACTACCACATGCCCGGCGTTAAGCACCGCGAAACAGGCGGCCACGTAGTCTATGGAGTTTTCCAGATAAAGAGCGATACGACTGCCCGGAGGCAGGTCGATACCCTTCAGGTGTTCGGCGAGGACGCCCGATCGTAAAGCAAGATCACGGTAATTGATGCTCTGATCGAGATGGACAACCGCCTTTCGCTCGGGAAAAGCGGCGGCTGCTCTCGTCAATAGGTCGCCCAACAGCATGAAATTATGTCCCGGACCGCATACCGACAACTCCCGCCGGATCGGTCGGCGCGAGAATCAACGGCGGTCTCTAACCATTCGCCTTGCGGCTGATGAAATTACTCAGGTTCTCGATCGAATCGAGATTGGCGGGAACCATCTCGTCATTCTCAATCGAAATATCGTATTTTTCCTCCACGTAGCTGGTTACCTCCAAAATCCCGGTGGAGTCGACAATGCCGTTTTGCATGAAGGAATCGGAATCGTTCAGTTTGTCTGTATCTTCTCCGAAGAGGAATGTCTCTTCAATGAAACCCCGGATGTCTTGTCGTACAGTTTCTTTATCCATAGCCAGTCATTAACCTCTGTTAATCGTCAATGTTGATGTGCCGTTCTCTATTCGCTTATCTCAAGCGGCTGCATGCGCAGATATTCGGTGGCCACAATCTTGCGCTTGATATTGGCGTACGCCCGCGCCGCCTGTTCCTCGCTTATCCCGAGCACATCGGCCGCCTGCGCCGGGGGGACATTGTTCTCCATCGCGTGCCAGAGCATGTCCATCCGGTAAAAATCCAGCCCGAAGAAAAACTCCTCCTGGGTGGTATCGGCGCTGTAGGTATCGGTGGTCGGAGTGCGGTTGATTATCTCCTCGGGAACACCCAGATACTCGGCCAACTGGAAAACCTGAATCTTGAACAAATGTGCGATCGGCTTCAGGTCCGCTCCGCCGTCGCCGTACTTAACAAAAAAGCCCTGCTCATGTTCATCTTTATTTCCGGTGCCGATCACGGCCCAGTTGCGCTTCTCGGCATGATAATACAGCGTGGTCATGCGCAGGCGCTGCTTTAGGTTGGTCGAGGCGACTATCTGGAGGTACGCTTTCAGCGGCAGTCGTTTTGTCTCCGACCTGCCCTCCTTGTCCTCGATGGTTAATTCGAAGAAATTATACGATTCCTTCTCGAGGATGTTGGTCGGAATGGTGATCTTCGCCATGTAGCTATCGTCGTAATTCGGGAAAACCGAACGAATCGCCTCGTCCCGTCTCTGGTAGCAGCCCAGCCCGGTCAAACCGTCGGAGATGCTTTCCTCGACCGTCTCGAAACCGAATTTCTCAGCCAGTATCTGCGCCAGCGATTTGCTGTCAGATGACGAATCTTTCTCGGGCATCATGATGCCGACCACTCTCTTCGGCCCCAGGGCGCGGGCACAAAGCGCGGCGACCACCGACGAGTCGATTCCCCCGGAAATACCGATCACCGCGCCGGTCCTTTTGCAGCGATCGCGCACTTGTTCGCGGATCGTCCGGCAAAGGTCATCGGTCGCTTTCGCGGCGTCGATATCAAGACTATGCTTGTTGAATTCCAATCTATCGCTCCCTCACACAATTTCTCTAAGTTTATGGATGAATTCTGAATCGGGACTCAAACTAAACATTATCGAAAACAAAAACAACAACAAAATTATAGACAATCTCAATCCAGTTTTATCCGCTTGACCGGCGCTGACACACCGACCCAATAGGCTATATCGGAATTAGTTACCAATCCTTAAGCGCCCCCCGGCAGATTGCTCGAATTCGCAGCCGTTGGAATGACATTGACACTGTGCCGATTGTCGGCGAGGCTAAAAAACCATGCGGTCGCGGACTGAGGTGTATGCAAAAAACAGCCTGATCGTGCGCTCGTCACCCTTGCCACTGACATCGAGGACCTTCACCAGCGCGTTGGTTCCTTCCGGTGTGCGAACATGGACCCAGTCGTTCTCCTTGACCGCCAGTTTATCCTTGCTCGGGTCGCTTTTCAGCTTCGGCAGTTTCGCAATCACCGCCGCCAGATCGCCTTTTGCGTTCAGCATACCGAACTTGTTCTCTTTCTGGAAACCGTCAAGCCGGCTCGGCGACGCCAGGTAATCGACCCCGTCCTTGCTGAAAAAGTACAGATCATTGGCCATATCGGCGACGCGAACGTATTCGTTGCGCTCAAAGGAATAGCCGTCTTTGTCCGACTTAAACCTGATTGGCAATTCGATTTCGCCGCGCGGCCCGCAGATTGCCAGCACCTCGTTGGACGGCGGCGACATGGTCCGATCCGGGTTGACTATTCGAACCGAGACATAATACTCTTTGCCGTTCTCCAATGTTTCGGCGATAAAATGCTCGACGCCGTCATCGGGATCGGTATCCCCGGCATAGGTCGGATTGTTAAACGGCTTGATCGAGCCGGGCAATTCGACACCGGAGTATTTCTCGGTCAACGGTTCTTCGGAGATGTATATATTGTAGCCGCTGATCAGCCTGTCGCACCGGGTGTTCCACTGCACATCCATGCGACCGTCGTTGACGTCAACCAGAAGATTCTCTGGGTAGCAGCCGGACGCAGTTTCATCGGCGATTTTTTTCGGGCCGCAGCCGACACCGGAAAGCAGTAAAGTCAGGGCAATGAGGACAATCAGGGGGGTAAAGAATCTTATCATTTGACGATCAACTCCATCTGTCGGGGGCTGAGAAAAGTCGCCCCGTCTTCAGTTACACAAACATCTTCCTCCAGCCCAACACAGCCAATACCGGGCAGAATAATCTCAAGTTCGAGCGTGAACAGATTGTCCCGTTCCAGCGGAATCGTGGGCGTCACGCCGTAGCGCTCCCACTTCGGACCGATAATCGCGCCGCCATCGTGAACATCGCGGCCCAACTGATGGCCGAGCGCGTGCTCGTACTCAGGATAGCCGTTATCGACCAGCATTTGTCGGGCGCGCTGGTCAACCTCACAACCTTGGACACCGGGACGGCACAATGTTGCCGTTTCGGAAATGATTCGCCGGACCATATTGAACGCATCGACCAGTTCCACCGGCGGCTCTTCTTCGTCGGGTCGCTTGAAATAGAGCAATCGCTGGATATCGGAGCAGTAGCCTTCGCACTCGACGCCGAAGTCGATATGGAGCAGATCACCGGGCGACATTATGGCGTCGGTGGGCGAGCCATGACCCGGCCGAGTTTTGTCACCGGCGTTGACGATTGTCTCAAAGCTCGGCTTAAAGTCGGCTTTGATTATCAGTTTGTCGATCAGGGCGGCGATCTCGATTTCCGACATGCCGGTCTTGATCTTCTCGTTCGCCTTGTGCCAGACCTCGTCGGCGATATGGGCTGCCTTTTCTACCAGTT